>JBBIQF010000713.1:0-2555 GCA_037442445.1 Planctomycetaceae bacterium | reverse complement strand
ACGGTGCCAGTCTGGTGCGCGAGTTGCGGCAGATCATCGCCTCGGCCAGCACCGAGGACCTAAGGAAGACGGCCTTGTGGCGGGTTCTGGCCCCCGCGTGCCAGGAGGCGCCGGCCGGGGACTCGGGGCCGCGCCGTGCGCCGAGCCGGCCGCACGCCAGTTCGCTCCCTGCCACGCCCGCCGCTCCGCCACCCAAGCAAGCCGAAGCCGCCACTGCGGTGCAAGTGCCTCCTGAGCCTATCCCTTTCTTGCCGTTCAATTACGAGCAGGAACAGGCGATCCGAAGAGCCCTCGAGGCCGATGTGGCGGTGATCACCGGCCCGCCCGGCACCGGCAAGTCCCAGGTGGCGGCCAATCTGCTGCTCAACCTGGCCGCCGCCGGCCGTTCGGCCGTCTTCGCCAGCCGCAACCACAAGGCCCTCGATGCCGTGGTACCTCGCGTCAATAGCGTACTTCCCGACCGGGCAGTCATCATGCGGACCAAGGACCCGGAAGCAGGCGAGTTGTTCTCCTGGAAGAGCGCCGTGGACCAGATTCTCGCAGCCCCGCCGGAGGCCGAGGCGGCCGCCCAGCGCACGCGGCTGTTCCACGAGATTTCGCGGCTCCTGCTCCGCCGGCGCCAGGCTTTGGATGACGCGGAACAGTGGACCGTCGTGGAGCGCACGTTGGGCGAGGCCCAGTACACCTGGGACGTGGGCACGGAAACACTTTCCGGGCCGCTCGTGGAGCGCATCGCCGCCGGCCGCGAGTTCCCACAGGCCGGGATGCTGGAGGCTGCCCAGCGGGCTGTAGCCCGGTACCCCACCTGCGCGCCGGCCTGGATCGGCTGGCTGCGGCGATGGCTATGGCGCTGGCTTTATGGCAGGCGCTTCGGCCGAGCCGCCGAGGAGATTCGCCAGGCCTGCCTCGCCTTCGAGCTGGCTTGGCCCGAGCGGCTGGGCGCTCCGGAGAGCGTCGCCCAGGCCTCCGAATCCCTCGGCAGACTGGCCCAGTATCTCGAACTTCACCGGCTCCACCAGAGAATCCAGCAGCTCCAGCTTGCCGCCCGAAGGCTCCGCCCGCTGGACGATATTCGGAACGAAATTGAGGCGCTTACCACAGCGGTGCGACAGAAAGCCCCCGAACTGCTGGCGGCGGAGCTTCGCGCGCGGTTTGGCCGGCTCGGGCCATCCCAGCGCCAGCGCCTCCTTCAAATGAAGAACTCGCTGGCCCACATGCAGGACTCGGCGGCCGGAGGCGGCCCCGCCCTCCGCTGGCATCGCTTCTTCGAAAACCAATTCGCCCTGCTGGTGCATTACTTTCCGCTATGGGCCATCCCGAACCTCTCGGTCCGACGCGGGTTGCCCCTGGCCCCCGCCATCGTCGATACCGTCATCCTCGACGAAGCCAGCCAGTGCGACATCGCCTCGGCGGTGCCTCTGCTGTACCGCTCAAAAAGGGCGATCATCATCGGCGACCCCAATCAACTCCGTCCGGTGCACAAGATGAAAAAGGCCCGCCACCAGCACCTGTTGCAAAAGCACCGCATCCCCATGCCCGACTTCGCCCACTGCGATTTCCTGCAAAGCAGCCTTTACGACGTGGCCGCGGCAGCGCCCGCCGGCGGCGACCCGATCCTCTTGCGGGATCATTTCCGTTGCCATCCCGCCATCGCCTCCTATTGCAACCGCCTGGTATACAAGGATCAACTTCGCGTCCTGACCGCCCCGAGCGGCCTACGCGTCCCACCCGGCCGCAGGCCGGGCATCATCTGGACTGAGGTCGCGGGCCAAGCCCAGCCGGGCGGCGTTTCCGGCGCCATTTGCCCGGAGGAGATCGAGGCCGTCGGCCGCGAACTTCAGCGCTTGCTGCTACAAGACCAATTCGAGGGTACCGTGGGCGTCGTCACGCCGTTTCGCGAGCAGGCCCACCGCATCGCCGATTGGGCGGAAAAGCACCTGCCCGGCCCGTTGCTGCGGCGCGCGGAGTTCGTGGCGGCCACGGCCGACGGCTTTCAAGGCGACCAGCGCGATGTGATCCTTTGTAGCCCCGTGTATCAGCCCGGCGTGCCTCCAGGCGCCGAGTGGTACATCACCTCCAGCGAGACCAGCAACCTGTGGAATGTGGCCGTCAGCAGGGCCCGCGCGCTGTTCCATGTCTTGGGCAACCGCTCGCTGTGCCTGCACAGCCAAGCCCTGCACCTCCGCCTCTTGGCCGAGGCAGAACCCTGCGAGCCCCAGGCCACCCATCAGCCCGTGTTCGAATCCGTCTGGGAACGCCGCCTTTATGAGGCGTGCGTCGAGGCAGGGCTTATGCCGCTGACCCAATACCCGCTGGCCGGCTACCGCCTGGACCTCGCTTTCCCCCACGCCCGACTCGATGTCGAAGTCGATGGCGAGCGGTATCACCGCGATACCGGCGGCCGCCGCAAAGCGGAGGACTTGTGGCGTGATTTCACCTTGCAGGCTGCCGGCTGGCGGCCGCTCCGGTTCTGGGTCTATGAACTCCGTGAAGACCTGCCAGGCTGCGTGCGGCGAATTCGGCAGGCGTTGCAAGACAGAGACGGGTCGCCCGAA
>JBBIQF010000712.1:0-2558 GCA_037442445.1 Planctomycetaceae bacterium | reverse complement strand
ACGCGGCCACACTATCCCGCTTGCGCCCAAGCCCCCCCCCGCTGGAACGGCCGTATCCGCCCCACCGCTTGCCAACCGCCTGCGTACGGCGCAGGCACCCCTCTAAAGGCGAGGGAGCGTGTCCGGCACGCCCGACGGGGTCGAGCCGGGGGACGGACGCGACAGAGCGCGTCCCTCCAGAAATGGAGGGCCACGGCCCGTTGGAGGGCCGCGCTCCGTCGTGGCCGGGGCGTCCGGGGTGTGGTATGCAGGGCGGTACGCCGCGGCAATGGGCTCCTGCCGGCCGAGCCGCCGCGCCGCACACCACGAACCGGCAGCGGGAGCCGGCGGTCTCGAACGAGCCCCGGGCGTTAGCCCGGGGTGGGGCAGCAGCAATGTTGGAATGCCGGCTGCACCGGGGGCTGACGCCCCCGGCTCCTGGCTTGCGGCTCCGGCTCGTCATCGGCTGCACCGGGGGCTGACGCCCCCGGCTCCGGGCCAAAAACGAGTTACGTCCCCTTTCTAGCCGACGTCGGCCAGGTCCAACGCGCGGCCGTAGCGGGCGAGTACCATGCGGCGGAGGCGGGCATGTTCGGGGCGGGCCAGCCCCGGGTCTTGGGCCACCAGGGCCAAGGCGTCCTGGCGGGCTTCTTCGAGCACGGGGGCATCGCGGACCAGGTCGGCGATCCGCATTGGCGGCAGGCCGTGCTGGCGCGTGCCGAAAAGCTCGCCGGGGCCTCGGAGGCGGAAATCGACTTCGGCCAGCTCGAAGCCGTCGGTGGTGTTGATGAACGCGCGGAGGCGCTGGTGGGCTTCTTCGGTCTGGGGGTCGGCGAAGACGCCGCAGACGCCGGGATGGCGGCCCCGGCTGATGCGGCCGCGAAGCTGGTGCAACTGGGCCAGCCCGAACCGCTCGCCCCCCTGGATGGTCATCAAAGTGGCGTTGGGCACGTCGATGCCCACTTCGACCACCGAGGTGGACACGAGCACCTGGATCTCGCCGCGTTCGAAGTCCCGCATGACGGCTTCTTTTTCTTCCGAAGTCATGCGGCCGTGGAGGAGTCCCAGGCGGAACGGTTCCAGGGGGCCGTTGGCCAGGGCCTCGTAGGCCTCTTCCAGGCTGGCCACCTGGAGTTGTTCGGAGCCTTCGACCAGCGGAGTGACGACGTAGCCTTGGCGGCCTTGGCGGAGTTTGCCGCTGAAGAAGGCCCACCACCGTTCTTCGCCGGCGCGGTTGACCAGGTAGGTGTTCACTTTGTGCCGGCCGGGCGGGGGCTCGGGGAGGGTGGAGACATCCAAGTCGCCGAACCAGGTCATGGTGATGGTGCGGGGGATGGGGGTGGCGGTCATGATGAGATAGTGCGGGTCGATGCCGGCCTGCTTGAGCGACGCCCGCTGGCGCACGCCGAACTTGTGTTGCTCGTCGATGACCACCAGTCCCAGCCGGTGGAACTGCACGCTCTCCTGGATGATCGCCTGGGTGCCGACCACCAGATCGATCTCGCCCTTGGCGATGGCCTGAAGCAGATCGGCGCGTTCTTTGGGTGCCAGGCCCCCGACCAGCAGCCCGCGGCGGACCTGGCTGGTGGCCAGCAGGCGCTCCAAGGTGCGGAAGTGCTGGCGGGCGAGGACCTCGGTGGGGGCCATCAGCGCGGCCTGGTAGCCGTGGGCCACGGCCACCAGCATCGCGTACACCGCCACGATGGTCTTGCCCATGCCGACGTCGGCCTGAAGGAGGCGGTTCATGGGGGTCGAGCGGGCCAGGTCGGCCGTGATCTCGGCGATTGCCTGCTCCTGGCTGGCGGTGAGGTTAAAGGGGATCAGCCGGCGGATGCGGGCGTCGATCATCGCCGAGACTTGCAGTACCGGTGCCCGGCCGTACATCCGCTGCTGCTGCCGTTTGACCGCAAGTCCAAGCTGAAGGATGAACAGCTCCTGGTACACGAAGCGGCGGCGGGCGGCCTCCAGGGCCTCGCGGCTTTCGGGGAAATGGATAGCGGGCAGGGCGTGGTGGATGGGGAGCAGGCGGTGTGCTTGGAGGTACTCGGCCGGAAACACCTCTTCCAGCACCGGGACATAGGCGGCCAGGGCCTCGCGGACGAGGCGGCGCATCTGCCACTGGGCGAGCCCTTCGGTGAGCGAGTACAGGGGCAAGAGGCCGGTCCGGGGTTCTTCTTCGTCGTCGGCCAGCACGGTCAGGCGGGGATGGATCATCTCCCACATCATGCCTTCCCGTTTGGGCTTGGCCGAAAGCATCACCCGCTGGCCTCGCGAGAAGCGCTCGGCCAGGTAGGGCTGGTTGAACCACACGGCGCGGAGGTAGCCCTTGCCGCTGCGGACCAGCACGCCCAGGATCGAGCGGCCGGGGCCGGTGTTGCGAAGCTCGAACTCCTCGACGGTTCCGACGACGGTTTGGAACTTGCCCGGCTCCAGCTCGTCGATGTCGCGGCGGTCGGTGTAATCTTCGTAGTCGCGGGGGAAATAAAAAAGGACATCGCGGACCGCGCGGAGCCCCAAGCGCTGCAAGAGTTCCGCCCGGGCCGGGCCCACGCCGCGGAGGAATTGGACCGGAGTGGCCA
>JBBIQF010000711.1:0-2564 GCA_037442445.1 Planctomycetaceae bacterium | reverse complement strand
ATTTAAGGCAATTCGCATGCGTCCCTGGTTGGTCTGATAGTGCACTGGTGGATACCGGCTAAGCCGGATACCCGCTGGGCTCTGGACGGCGGGCCAGCTGCGGACCGTGGGACGTGCGACGCGCTTCTGTGCGAAGGGGACCACCCCATCGGGGTCCTCGAAGTACAAAGCGTGGATGTTGACCAACCAGATCCCTTTAACGCGGCTGTCCAGAGGATCGATGCGTTCTTCCGGTCGAACGAGGAGTACTTCGCGAATTTGGATTTCGCCCTTTTGCTGCTTTATCCAGTGCTCGCCAACCAAATTGAAGATCCGTTTGATAACGCTCGCCAGAGAGCTGTCGAAGAGCTTGCATGGAGACATTGGCATAGGCGCATCGTTGTTGTGACTCTCTGCAAACGGGATGAGCAGGCTGGGGGTGTGCGCTGCCGGAACGATTACTACAAGGGCCGGCTCACGCAGGTGAAAGGCTATCTTTATCGTGAAGGCCGGCGGAAAGACCAGCGCCTATACTTTGCGCAGTGAGTGAACTAGGTGGGGCCAATTTCGGGTCAGACGGTGCGGTACCGGGCCGCCGATGGGGACCAAGGCGGGGCAGCTTCATTTAACACGCACAATGAACTATTGCGGTGGCCCCTTGCGGTAGCGCGGCCGCTCGTGGAGCAGGATGTTCAACGCCCGCTGCATCCGCTGCGAATTGGTCTTTTGCAGCGGTACGATTCGCGTCCCCTGGGCGGCCTCGCTGCCGGCGGCTTCGTCCAGGCGCTCGGCCACCTGGCGGATTTCTTCCACCAATGCGGGCTGGGCCATCACCACCAGCGAGTTCGTCGCGTCCTCGACGCTGAAGGCCTCCGACTGCGTGCGGTACAGTTCGCGGAGGATGCGGGCGATGTGCTGCGCATTGGTGTTCTTGATGGGAATCAGCGTCAGGCGCTGCGAGCCCAGGGTTTCCGGCACCTCGGCCGAATCCAGGACCTTCAAGAGGCCTTCGATGGTGGAGCGGTCCGTGCGATTGGCATACACCACCACGGCATTGAGGCGTTCGTCGGGCACCACGATGGCGCTGCCGAACCGCCGCTCGCCGCCCGGCATGGTGCGGAACAGGCGCTGGAGCGTCGAGGCCACCTCGGCCGCCCGGGCGTTGCGCAATAGGTACACGCTGTAGTTTCGGCCCACGGTGCCGCGGCGTTCGGCCAGGGCGCGGAGCATTTCCTCGAACTGCCGCAAGGCCTCGGGGTCTTCGGAGGTGATGGTCACTTCGCCCTCGCCGGGAATGACCATGATGGGTTTGGTGCCCGGTTTGGCGGGAGAGGTTTCGGCCGGCGAGGCCTGCACGGGCGTTTTCTCGGGAACCGCTTTCGCCTGGCCGGCAGAAGGCTGCGGCGCCGCAGCCTGCCCCGAAGCGCCGGCGGCGTGCGCCGGGGGACTGGCCCGCCAGCCATCGCTAGCCGCCCATTGGGCTTGCCGGCGGAGCATGTCGGGCGAGGCGGCCACCAGATGGATCCGCACGCCGCTGCTTGCGGCGGTCTTGGGAGCCGATTTGGACTCTTGCGGCGCGGCCTTGGGCCCCGGCGGGGGCGAGGCGCCCGGCGGTGGCGACTGCCGATGCGACTGCGGCCAGGGCGATGCCTTCCAGCCCGGCGAAGTTTCCTTCGGGGAGGAGCCGGTGCCGGAAGGGCCTGCCGGGGATTCTTTTTTCGACGGCTGGACTTCCGTCGTGCCGCGCCCGCGCACCGAGACCGGGCCCGGCCGGTGCAACACCTGGATCGGGTTGCTGCGGACCTGGGGCCATACGCGCTGGATTTCTTCCAGGGCTTCGTTCAAGTCGCCGTCGAAGCGGAGGGTGCGGGTGCGGCGGCCCTCGGCGGCGGTGCCAGCGGCCAGGTGCGTCTCGCCCAGCTTGACCAGAAGCTCGCGGATTTTCTGGAACTGCTTTTCCGTAGCGCGGATGAAGAGCTGCTGGGTGGTTTCGTCGCCGTCGACCTGCGGGGCGCTGGCGGCGCGGAAGTAGCCCCCGTCGCTGAACAGGCGGTTGATGGCCATCTCGGCGGTGTTCACATCGACCGACTCGAGTTGGAAGATCTCCAGGCGCCGCTCTTCGCCGCGGAGTTCTTCGAGGGTGGACTGGATGAGGGCCTGGTGTTCGGGCCGGGCGATGGCCACCAGCCGGTTGCTCCGCGAATCGATCGACAGTTCCGCCTTGGCCCCCTGCTTTTCCAGAACGGTGTTCAGGATGCGGAGGATGGAAAAGCTGTCGTGGTTTTCCAGGGAATAGGTTTGCAGGCGGACATCAGAGTCCTCGGCCGCCGCCTTCTCCACCTGCTCGATCAGCGTGCGGATGGTTTCCTGGTAGGCGGGCGAGGCCACCGCCACGATGCCTTCGCCGCGGCTATCGAGCGAAAGCTGCACGCCCAGCCGGCCCCGAAACAACCCCTGCAACACGGTGAGCACCTGGCTGGGGTCGGCGGTCTTCATGCGGTAGATTTGCACGCGGGCCTGCTGCCCTTTGGCCGCCTCGCGTTCGATGGCCTCGATGGTGGTGCGGATCAGTTCCTGCTGGGCCG
>JBBIQF010000710.1:0-2588 GCA_037442445.1 Planctomycetaceae bacterium | reverse complement strand
GGCCGATTGCCAGGGGGCGCTGGCGGCTTTTCTCGAACGTGTGGCGGACCTGCGCCGGTTGCGGGTGATCCTGTGGCAATTGCCCCCATCGCTGCATAAAGACCTGGACCGGCTGGAGCCCTTCTTGCAGCTCTTGCCAGACACCTGGCGGCACGCCGTGGAGTTCCGGCACGCCAGTTGGTGGGATGCGGAGGTCGCTGAGCTGTTGGGCCGCTACCGGGCGGCCTTCGTGGCCGTCAGCCATCCGCAACTCCCCGATACCGTGTATCCCACGACCGATTTTTTGTATCTCCGCTTTCACGGCTTGGGGCGGCAGCTTTACCGGTACGATTACTCGCAGGCCGAGTTGGCCGCCTGGGCCGACAAGCTGCGCCCCTATTGCAAGGGCCGAACGCTGTACGCGTATTTCAACAACGATTTCCAGGCCCACGCCCCGCAAAACGCCCAGGTGTTTCGGCAGTTGCTGGCCCCGTGAATAGCACCCGGCCTTGTTATGCAGCCCTCCCCGAGGTCCCTTGTGGTGCAGCCGTCCCGGCTGCCTTGTGCTATAGCCGTCCTCGGCTGCATCGATCCTGGATGCGGGCAAGATGCCCGCGCTTTAGGGGGAATGCCCACCCTGCGGCCCCACCTCCGCATCAGCCCAGCCAGGCGTCGCGATGTTGGGCCACAAAGGCGTCGTCGTTCAACCCGGGGTAGGAGCGGTACACGCGGTCGATCTCTTCGGCCTGGCCAGGGCTGAGCGTCTCGTTGGGATCCAGGCACCAGATGCCTTCCAGCAATCCCTGGCGGCGGAGCACCTCGTGCAGGCCGGCAATGCAGCCGGCAAACCCGTTGGCCACATCGAAAAACGCGGCGTTGGCGTCGGTGACGGCCGCGGCCTGGGCCAGCAGTTCGCCGGGCACGGTGCCCGCGGCCACGGCACGGTGGCAAGCTTCCAGCAAGCGCACCGCTTCGAGGGTCCACACGGCCCAGTGGCCCAGAAGCCCACCCACAATCCGCCGCTCCACCTGCCGGCCGTTGCACACAAAGCGGTACGGCGTCAGGAGGTCCAGTACGATGTTGTCGTCGTTGCCGGTGTACAGGGCCACGTCGTCGCGCCCGGCCTCGGCCACCGCCCGCACCACATCCAATGTCTGGTAGCGATTAAACGGCGCGATCTTGATGGCCACCAGCGATTCCAGTTCGGCCAGGCGGCGCCAGAAGCGGTAGGGAAGCACCCGGCCGCCCACCGCCGGCTGCAAATAGAAGCCCACGACCGGCAGGATCTCGCCCACCGCCTGGCAGTGGGCCACCAGCGCCGCGTCGTCGGCCTGGCGCAAGGCAGCCAGGCTGACCAACCCCGCATGATAGCCGAGTTCGCGGGCCACCGCCGCTTCGCTCGTGGCTTGGGGCGTTTCCCCGCAGATGCCGGCGATGCGCACCAAAGGCGCAGACCGCCCGGCATCCAGCCGGTCGAGTTCATCCCGGCCCAGCTCCAACAGCGGCCGGAAAAGCCCGATCTTCGGATCGCGGATGGCGAACTGCGTGGTATGCACCCCGATGGCAATGCCGCCGGCCCCGGCGGCCGAGTAGTAACGCCACAGCGCCCGCTGCCGCCGCTCGTCCAGTTGCCGGCGGGCATTCAAAGCCAAAGGGCTGGCAGGTATCACCAACCCCTGTTGCAAGCGTGCCTGGATACCCGGGTCAAGGCGGGCCATCGCGCAACTGCCTCCCATAACCGAGCCCTGCGGTTCCCCCAACGAAACGCCCTCAGAACTTGCCGTCCCGCGCCTGGAACTTGGTCGGGCGGTCGTAGATGGGTTGGCCGCGCACGAGCCAATCGGCAATCCACCGGATCATCTGCTCGGGCTGCACGGTCGGCCGGCCCAGCAGCTCGTACCCCAGCCGGCCGTTGCTCAACAGGGCGTCGGGGGCCTCGCTGCCGGTGATGGTTACAGGTTTGCCGAACAGGCGGCCGAACTCCTCGGCCACGCGGCGCACCGCGAGTTCTTCCGGGCCGGCTATATTGATGGGCCGGGGCGGTACGCTCACATGTTCGATCGCCCGCAACGTCATGGCATTGGAATCTCCCTGCCAGATCGCATTGAAGTAGCCCATGGTAACATCCACGGGGTGGCCGGCCAGCACCGGCCGGGCGATGTCCACCAGGATGCCGTACCGCGGCTCCTGTGCGTAATTGAGCCGCAACAGTGCCGCAGGCATGCCGAGCTTCTGGCTGAAATAGGCCACGATACGCTCCCGGCCCAGGCAGCTCATGCCGTACTCGCCCACCGGCTCCAAGGGATCGCTTTCCACCGAGCCGCCCCGCCCCACCGGCACCAGCGGATACACATTGCCGGTCGAATAGGCCACCAGCCGGGGAGGCCGGAGTTGCTCGCCCACCATGCCGGGCAAGTAGGTATTCATGGCCCAGGTCATGGCCTCCTGGCCCGTGGTGCCAAACTTCATCGCCGCCAGATAGAACACATTGGGCACCCGGGGGAGCCGGGCCAGTTGGTCCCGGTCCAATAGGTCGCAGGCGATGGTCTCGATGCCCCATGAGGCCAGGCGCTCTCGCAGACACGAGGTTTAGAAGCGGGCCACAGCCA
>JBBIQF010000709.1:0-2605 GCA_037442445.1 Planctomycetaceae bacterium | reverse complement strand
CAAGTTCGTGATAAAGTGGGATAGAGTTTTTTTTGATGCATTGGCATCGAGGGTTCCGGGAACGTGGAGGTTCGATCATGGCGAAGAAGAAGGTCGCGAAGAAGGCCGCGAAAAAGGCGACGAAGAAGGTGGCCAAGGCTGCGGCCAAACGGGCAACCGCCAAAAAGAAGACCACCACCGCGCGCAAGACCGCCAAGCGGGCCGTCACACGCAAAACCACAAAGGTAGCACCCCCAGCCGCTCCGGCCGTGCAAACTCCCCCTGCTCCGGAACCGGTCCCGGCCAGCGCCTCGGTGCAAGGCCCTGGCGCCCCGTCGGGTTCGGACGCGAGTCCTACCGGGCCGGGGGCCACTTCGGTCGCGGGAGCGAGCTGATGGCCTTCGAGGAACTCATTGCGCAGTATTTGGACGGTTCCCGGCTGTTGCGCGAGGCGGTTTCGGGGATGACGCCTGGGCAGTTGACGGCGCGGCCGGTGCCGGGCAAGTGGTCCACGCTGGAGGTGCTCTGCCACCTGGCCGACTTCGAGATCGTATTTGCCGACCGGATCAAGCGGGTCATTGCGGAAAACGAGCCGACGATGTTCGGGGGCGATCCCGATGGCTTTGCCCGGCGACTCGCGTATCACCAGCGCGACGCGGAGGAGGAACTCCAATTGATCACGCTGGTCCGCAATCAGGTGGGGCGAATCCTCCGCACGCTGCGGCCGGAGGATTTCCAGCGCCGGGGCATCCACTCCGAGTCCGGTCCTTTGACTCTCCAGGCGCTGGTGGAGCGGATTACCGGCCATATCCCCCACCATATCCGGTTCATCGACGAAAAGCGGCGTGCCCTGGCCGAGCAAGGGGGATGAAGTCTGTCGTTTAGGGGCGTGCTACCACTTTAGTGGCGTTTAGGATAATACCCAGGTAGGGGTATCCGAGCCGCCGGGCTGAGTGTTGGGGCCTGGTTGCTGCGCAAGGCGGGGTCACTTGTCGAGGCGGTGGATGCCTTCTTGGCGGGCGATGTCCACGGCCTCGCGCCACTCGGCCAGGGTGACGGGCCGATTGATCTCCGGGTGGCGGAAGGCATAGCCTTCGGGGTGGTACTGGCGCATGATGTTCACGTAGGTATTGGGCGAGACTTGCCGGGCGAGGAACCGCATCGCCTCGCGTGTGCCCGCTTTGCCGCCGGGCATGACGAGATGGCGGACCAAGAGCCCGCGCCGGGCCACGCCCGATTCGTCCACCACCAGGTCGCCCACCTGGCGGTGCATCTCGCGGATGGCGGCCTGCACCACCCCGGGATAATCGGGAGCACAAGCAAGCTCGTCGGCCACCTGGGGGTCCATGAACTTCAGGTCGGGCATATAGATGTCCACCACGCCGTCCAGTAGCCGGAGCGTTTCCAGGCTATCGTAGCCGCCGGTGTTATAGACCAGCGGCAGGCGCAATCCTTGTTGGGCGGCCAGGACGAGCGCCTCCAGGATCTGGGGCACCACGTGCGAGGGGGTAACCAAATTGATGTTATGGCACTTGCGGGCCTGGAGTTCGAGCATCATGCGGGCCAGGGTCTCGGCCGAGACCGGGCGCCCGGCGGCCTGCCAACTGATGTCGAAGTTCTGGCAGAATACGCACCGGAGGTTGCAGTGGCTGAAGAAGATGGTTCCCGAGCCGTATCGGCCGCGCAGGCAGTCCTCTTCGCCGTGATGGGGGAAGAAGCTGCTGACCCAGGCCAGCCGGCCGGTGCGGCAGAAGGGCTTTCGGCCCTGCATGGTGATGCGGTCTGCCCGGCACTGGCGGGCGCAGCCGGTGCACTCGGCCAGGCGGGCTAGGGCCTCGTCGGCCCGGCGTGCCAATTGGCCATCGGCCAACAGGTTCAGATAGCTGGGATAGAGGGTACCGGGCGGCTCATGCTTCATGCTTGGACTATTGATTTTACAGCGCAAGGGGCGATATGCCCGCCTAGCGCTGCGGCACACGCGGGGGAACATGGTCGTGCCCCAGGCCGGCCGCCGGGACCGCCGACATGAACCCGGCGGCTTGTTGTCAAACCGCTGGGCCGCGGCTCTCTCGGCGTGGTGCCCGGTTCAATCGGCGGGCTGCTCGTGTGTTAGGCAATGCAAGGTGCCCAGCCCCAGTACCAGGTCCACGGCATGGATGCCCACCACGGTGCGGTCGGGGAACAGGTCGCCCAGGATGCCCAGGGCTTTTCGGTCGGCGGGGTCGTTGAATGTGGGCACCAAGACCGCCGTGTTGGCGATGTAGAAGTTGGCGTAGCTGGCCGGCAGCCGCTCGTGCCGCCAATACAGGGGGGCGGGCATGGGCAGAGGTACGATCTCCGGCCGCGAGCCGTCTTCCAGACGCATGTCTTTGAGCCGCTCGATGTTCTCGCGCAAGGGCTGGAAATTGGGATCGGCGGGATCATCGCACTGGCAGACCACCACCGTGTGCGGATTGACGAATCGGCAGACATCGTCCACATGGCCGTGCGTGTCGTCACCGGCGATGCCCCGGCCTAGCCACAGCACGTTGGGTGCCCCCAGGTAGCGGCGGAAGAGGGCTTCGTAATCCCGGCGGTCGAGGCCGGGGTTGCGGACCTGCACGGCAGGGTCGAGGCACCACTGTTC
>JBBIQF010000708.1:0-2611 GCA_037442445.1 Planctomycetaceae bacterium | reverse complement strand
GGCGGCCCGGCGCCTGGAGGAGGTGCTGGCCACGCTCCGCCCCGACTTGGCACCCGATCTTGCCCATACGCTGTTGTTGACCATCGACCAGCAAGACCGCATCTATCGCCTCGTCCAGGAGTACACGCGGTTGCGCACGCGCCTGGAGCAAGCCCGCAAGGCGGCCGGCGACCGCCGGCGGGAAGCCCAAGAGGCCGAGCACGCCCTAAATGGCCTGCCCGCGGTGCCCGACCTGGGCGCCTTGCACGCCGCCCTGGATGCCGCGCAAAGCGAAGGCGATTTGGAGTCGCAACTGGCCGAGCACCAGCGGCTGATCGGCCGGCTGCTGCAAGAGATTCAGGGGGATTTGGCCCGGCTGGGCCCGTGGTCCGGCACGTGGGAGGCCTTGGAGGCCCTGCCGCTGCCCTCGGACGAGACGCTGGAACGCTTCGATCGCGAGCTTCGGGAGGCCCGCCAGGCCGTGGCCCGCTGGGAAGAGCAGTGCCAGGGGAAGCGCCACGAGTGCCAGCGTGCGCTCAAGGAGCTGGAGGCCATGGCCCTGGAAGGCGCGGTGCCCAGCGAAACTGAACTGGCCGAGGCCAGAAACCGCCGCGACGCGGGATGGCAACTCATCCGCGGGGCATGGCTGGCTGGGGCGCAAGACCTCGGCGCCTGGGCCGAGTACGTGGGCCGGCCCGCGTCGCCCCACGACCTGGCCGAGGCCTTCGGCCGCAGCATCGCCCAAGCCGACGAACTAGCCGACCGCCTCCGCCGCGAGGCCGAGCGCGTGGCCAAGCGGGCCCAGCTTCACGCCCAGGCCAAGTCGGCCCAAAAAGAACTCGAAGCCGCCGAGTCGCAATACCGTGCGGCCACAGAGCGGCTGGAACAGTTGCAGCGGCAATGGAACGCGGCCTGGCAGCCCGCAGGCATCGCCCCCCTCGGGACCGCCGAAATGCGGGCCTGGATGTCGCGGCACCGGGACGCACTGCGGCGAATCCAAACCTTGCGCGACCACCAAAGCCACGCCGAAACGCTCCGCCAGAAGATCGAAGCCCATTGCCGGGCGCTGCTCCGAGAACTGGCCGCTTTGGGGGTGGCCCCCGCCGCAGAACCGGCCAGCCTGGCCGCCTTGGTTCACCGCAGCCGGAAGCGGCTGGAGGAACTCCAGAACTGCCGCCAGCAACGCCAAGAGCTCGAAAGCAATATCCAGCGGGCCCGCAGGCAGCTCGAATCGGAGCTTGCGGAGATCCAATCGGCCGAGAAAGAGTTGCGCCTGTGGGAAGAACAGTGGGCGCTGGCCCTGGAGCCGCTGGGCCTGGACGGCCGCACCCAGCCCGAAACCGCCCAATCGGTGCTGCAAGCCATCCAGGAACTCCGCGAGTGCCGGCGCCAGATGGCCGAACTCGACGAACGCATCAAAGGCATCGATGCCGATGCCCACCAGTTCCTGGCCGACGTGGCCGAGCTTTGCCGCCGGCTGGCACCCGATCTGGCGGGCAAGCCCGAAGACGAGGCGGTCCGCGCATTGCAGGAGCGGATGAACAAGGCCCGGGCCGACCACCAGCGCCGCAAGGAACTCCGCAACGAACTGCGCCGCTGGAACCAGGCGCGCCAGAAGGCCGAACAGGAGGCGGCCCAGTACCGCGACGAACTGGAGTTGTTGTGCAAAGAGGCCGGCTGTGCGTCGCCCGATGAACTGCCCCAGGTGGAGCAGGCCTCGGCCGGGAAGGTCCGCCTGCGCGACGAGTTGGCCCATGTCGAGCAGCGTCTTTCGGAACTCTGCGGCGGGGGGAGCCTCGAAGCCCTGCTGGCGGAACTGGCCACCGTCGATGCCGACGCCCTTCCCGGCCAGATCGAGCAACTCGACCAACAGTTGGGCGAAGTGGAACAGCGCCGCGACGCGCTGTTGCAGACCATCGGCAGCCACCAGGAGGCGCTCGACAAGATGGAGGCCGCTTCCACCGCTGCCCAGGCAGCCGAGGATATCGAGGCGCTCGGGGCACGCCTGGAGGCCGATGCCGGCCAGTTCCTCCGCCTCCGCCTGGCCCTGGCCGTACTCGGCCAGGCCATCGAACGCTATCGCCAAAAACATGAAGGGGCGGTGCTCCGCCGGGCCGGCGAACTGTTCGCCCGGTTGACGTGCGGCTCGTTCCAGGGATTGGCAGCCGATTTCGACGAAAAGGGCAACAGTGTGCTCAAAGGTGTGCGGGCCGGCGGGGCCGAGCAGGTCGAACTGGCCGGCATGAGCGACGGCACCGCCGACCAGCTTTTCTTGGCCCTGCGCCTGGCCAGCCTGGAACATTATTTGGAAGGCAAAGAGCCCTGGCCGCTGGTGTTGGACGACGTGCTGGTGGGTTTCGACGATCGGCGTGCGGCGGCGGCCCTGGAAGTACTGGCCGAACTGTCAGACCGCACCCAAGTCATCTTTTTCACCCACCACCGCCATTTGGTCGATCTGGCCCGAAGGGCGATACCGGCCGAGCCCCAGCGGCTGTTTGTGCATTACCTAGGCGACGGCCCCGAGGCGTAGGCCGACGACGACAGGCCAGGCACCAAGTACCAATGACGAATGTCGAAAGACAAATGTCGAATTACGAATGACAAAATCCCAATGAGTAAATCCCAAGCCACA
>JBBIQF010000707.1:0-2612 GCA_037442445.1 Planctomycetaceae bacterium | reverse complement strand
GGTCCGGCGCCGGCCGCAGGGCCCAGCGCCGGGCCCCTCTGGTGACCCGTCGCAGCGGCGCCCGAGGCCTCAGGGCCCAGACCGCCGCCAATTCCCAGATCCGCCCTTTCCGATCCCATGCGCCTTATCTCCCCCGGATGCCGTGGTATTGCAGCGGCATCACGTAATCTTTGCGCAACGGGTGCCCCTCCCAGTCCTCGGGACACAATATCCGCCGCAAATCCGGATGCCCCACAAACCGCACCCCCATCAGATCGAACACCTCGCGCTCATGCCAAAGCGCCGTGCGCCACACCGCACTGACCGAGGGGACTTCGGGCAACTGGCCGGGCACGTCGTCCTTCCACCGCGGCAAAATGACCTTCAGCACGATCCGGTGCCGGTGCACCAGGCTGGTCAGGTGATACACCACTTCCAGATGCGGGGGCACATCGAGCTTCTTTTTCGGATCGGCCGAGAAATAATCGACGCCGCTGATGCAGTTCAGATAGTCGAATCGCAGCGGCGGATCATCGCGGAGAAACAGGGCCACCTCGGCAAGGGCGGCGGGCGCCACCTCAATCCACGGGTCGATCGCCTGGAGGTTCGAGCCGGTAATGGCCGAACCAAACCGAGCACTCAACCGATCGAGGATCGCGGCGGCGTCCATGGCAGTCTCCTATGCGGCGGGCAGCTCGACGGCGGCGCGATTGGGTGGCGAAGTGCCCTGGCCGGTGGCACGTACCCAGTTGAGGTCCCCTTCCTTCCATACGTAGGCGAAGCCCACCAGCAGCACGCCGAAGAACACGGCGATATCGCCTAGCGCCATGGCCGCCAATCGCGAACAGCTCGCCGCCATGCGCGAGGCGATTGTAGCCGTGTCTTGCGAGGAATCGGAACCCAGGCCCGCGGCCGGGCCTCGCAGACTGGCCGGCGGCACGCCCAGGCGCCCCCATCGGTCAAACCCCGCGTCTTGCTCGGCGGCTTGGCCGGCCGAAGTTGGGCCTGGCAGTGCCCCGAGTTGTACGGCCGCTTGGGCCGCTTCGGCCGGGTCGCGCATCCGCACCACCGAGCCGAACACCGCCGCCCACGGAAAAAAGAACGCCGCCTCCACATCGAAGATCAAAAACACCAAAGCCACCACGTAAAACCGCAGGTCGAATTGCACGAAGCCCGGCCCGATCGTCGGCTCGCCGCACTCGTAGATTGCCTCCTTTTCCGGGCTGGGCGCCTTGGGGCGGACCAGCCGGCCCACGGCCAAAGCCGCCAGCACGAACAGCAACCCCGCGCTGGCGAACAACAGCACATAGGCCACAATCGCAGTAGGATTCATGGCACCCGCGAAATACCGGCTTGGCCCAGGGAGTTGAAAACCCGTATTGTAGGTGGCGACTAGGAGTTTGCAACCCTTCGACCGGAAGAGTGGCCGAAAGGCCGGGTGGGAGCGCACCGGTTGGGCAATTGCACCAATAGGCAAGCCCCATGGCCGACTCGCGGCTCTGCGGGACGCTAACGGGACGGCTCCGCGCGCCGGCCCGGCCGGGCCTCCCCCCCGGCCAGCGGCAACGGCCGGCGACCCGCGAAACCCGCATCCAGCTCGTGCCAGTAGCGGACCTCCGGCTCGCCGTATTTCCAGCACAGATACGCCGGCCGGCCTTCGATCACCGTGGGAAAATCCACGAGCCCTTCGGTCGGGCTCTTCAGCTCCACCCCAAGCGCCTCCAGCTCGGCCGCGTATTGCTGGAGCTGCTCGATATCGCGCTGGAGTTCCTCTTCGGCCTGGGCGAGCTCCTCGGCATATACGTCTTTGGGCCGGCCGGCACGCCCCGCGGAAAGGGCGGTTACCCGCTGCCGCCGCTCGGCCACTTCGCGGGCCAGATGCACCACGTCACGCACGATGGCCCGGACCAACGGCAGCGCGGCATTGGCCTGCTGGGCGGTGAACACTTTCCGGGAGGGGCTTGCTCGTGTGGTCATCCGAAACTCCTCGCCACCGGCTCCGGCCAAACTGTTCGCACTGCGCGACTCGCCTGAACAGCCCCCAAGTTGGGCCCCTAACTTCCGCCGGGCCCTTCATGCACCGGTTGCGTGATCGTCTTGCTCTGGGCCACCGCCGCCGGCGTGAGCGTCCCCCGCCCCCACGCCACCTCCAGCGGCAATCGTGCGAAATCCACCACGCAACCGTCCCGGCTGTACGTGCTCAAGTCGTAGCTGGACCCCATGAAGATGCAGTCCACCGGGCAGTTCTCGGTGCACATCGCGCAGAACATGCACTTCGTGTAATCGATCACGAAGGCCGTCACCCGGAACCCCTTGCGCCCGGGCACCCGCTCCTTGCCGATGTAGATGCAATCCACCGGGCAATCGCGGGCGCAACGCTCGCAGGCAATGCACGTGGTCAAATCGAAGCGGTGGAACCCGCGATACCGCGGCGCCACCTGCACCGGCAGCTCCGGATACTCGTAATGCTCGGTGAAGGTCCGCCGCTTGGGGTGGTACGTCGAGAACCAGTACCGGACCGTTACCCACAAGGCGTGCAGCACGGTCCACACCGCATCCACGACGTTGCCCACCCACTGGCCGAATCCGCTCGCAACCCTAGCCAACCACGCGCCCATCGCATCTCCCTCGAT
>JBBIQF010000706.1:0-2647 GCA_037442445.1 Planctomycetaceae bacterium | reverse complement strand
CGCAGCAGATCGCGATAGTGCTGCACCAATTCTGAGGGCAAGCCGGGGGCGACGCGGGGTTGGCCGGCGGGCCTATCGCTCGCCGGGATCGCGGGGGGCATATCCGCCGGTGCTTCCCCACCGCGGCGCAATCCCAAGAGGTCCTGGATCAACGCCCGTTGCTGCACGAGCAGGCGTTCGGCCTCGTCGTGTTCGCGCTGGAGGCGCTGCTGCTCGGCTTGGGCCAGGCGCCGGTTCTCGCGTTCGAGCTGGCAGCGATGGATGGCCCGAGCCACAATCCAGATCAGCGTGCGCGTGGTCGTGGTGTTGGCGCAGACGTAGGCATCGGCCCCGACCTCGAAGCACAACGCGGCCAGTTCCTGCTCGCTCTGGTGGCCCAGGACGATGATCGGCTCATCCGCCCCACCGGCCCGATAGCCCTCGATCAGCTCCAGCGCATCCAGTTCCCCCGGCTCGTGGCTGACCAGTACCGCGTCGAAGGCCTCTTCGCGGAGCCGGGCCAAGCCGGCCGCACTGCCTACGGCTTCCTCCAATTGCACTTCGGTGGCACTGTCGTGGGCAAAGGCCTCGGCCAGCCAGCCGCCGGTCCGCTGCCGATTGGTGATATACAGCACCCGAATTCGGGGAGGCAGCGACAATCCAAAGGTCGACAGCCAGTGCTTCGCGGCCCGATCGGTGCGATTGGCCATAAGAGCTTCCTTGCTCGCCCGGTTGCCGAAAAGGCAGGGTACTTTAGCGGCCAGGGCAAGGCGCGTCAACCTCGAAAACTTTAAGCCCTCATTGAGGGGGCCAAGCCGGCCATCGCCAGTTCCTTTGCCGAAATCCCCCACGGGTTGGCGATATCTTCCCCACGCGGCAGGGAGGATTACCTCCCGGCGCGTCGCAGGTGGGAATCCGGCTGTGCCCAGGGCAAGTGCCTGGGGTGGCGGTGGTTTCGGTTGGCCATCACTTACGTTTTGCGGCGCGCCGCCCGGTGGTGGTGCGCTTCGGCTGGCCGTTGGATGCGGCAGTCGATTTGGGCCCGGCAGGTTCGGGCGGCGAAGAAGCCGTGATGGCCGCGTCTTTCTTGGCCTTCGTGCGCGTGCGGGTCTTGGCCCTGGAGTTGGCGATGGAACGGGTGCTCGCCGGCCGGCTGGCCCGCCGCTGCTTGGCCGGCACCTTGCCTTGCGGGCCCACGCTGGCGGGCTCTTCCTGTGCCTCCAGGTCGATTCCGAACACTGCACCGAGGTCTTCGGCCTGCACCCGTTTGGCCTTGCTTTGGGTGGTCGCCCGCACCACCGCCTTTTCCGCTTCCACCGAGATCAGCTCTTGGTGGTCCACGCCGCGGAGGAGGAACAACAATTCGGGCTTGGTGTCCAGCCGGGCGCCCACGCCGTAGAGCACGGCGGCCACGTGCTTGCACATGATCGCCCAGTCTGGGCAGCTACAGGAGAACGACATCTCGCCCGGCAGGGGGAACAAGCCCTCTTTGGGATCGGTAACCACCTCCATCACCCCGGCCGACAGCCGGCCCGCCAGCAGGTCCAAGAGCGACAAAATCTGGCCGGCCGAGCGGGCCTTGATCCTCTTCCACTTCTGGGCCGCGATGGGTTTGATCTTCACCCGGACCGTGTAGATTTCGGACCCCGACACGCGTGCCTCGATCACCCCTTTGTGGATCGCCAGGTGGCAGACCGACCCGTTGCGCACATAAGTCCGGCCGCGGGGAAGGCGGTTTTCGAAGTCGCTGAAGGCCTCCAGGTGTTCGCACCACGCTTTGCCCCAGAAAGTGCGGGCGATGGTGCGGCTGTCAAGAATCACCGGCTGAACGTCCACTCCTTTCTTGCGCAAGGCGGCCATGGCCTGCTCGGCCTGGCGGCGCCGCTGGTAGACTGGCACGTAAGGTCGCCATCCGTAGTACCACGACATGTGGTTCTCCTTGATTGGGGAAATGGGGGGATGTGGGGGGTCGGGAAACGAAGTGTGTGGCGCCCGCCGGGGCCGGCCGGCCAGCGCGGGAACATCATTGCCCCGCCAGGCGGAAGGCCAGTTCTCCGGCAGGACGCGGCGCCGTTTGAGCACGGTTGGCAGCCGCCTGAGGGGCACGCGGGTGGAGTTGCCCCGGCCGGTGGGACGATCGCCGCGGCTAGGCTCATGCGGTTTCCTGTGCCAGGGCGGCGCTGAGGTCCAGCGAGACGAAGCGGAGTAGTTCTTCGTCGGGCATTTCGGGCAACAGGCGTTCGGCGCCGCCTTCCAGGATTTCGGCCGCCAACTGGGTCTTCTCCTCAATCAGCGCGTCGATGCGCTCTTCGACCGTGCCGCGGCAAACGAACTTGTGCACCAGCACATTGCGGTGCTGGCCGATGCGGAACGCCCGATCGGTGGCCTGGTTCTCCACGGCGGGGTTCCACCAGCGGTCGAAGTGGATGACATGGGTGGCCGCCGTGAGGTTCAAACCCGTACCGCCCGCCTTGAGCGAAAGCACGAAGAACGGGGGCCCCTCGTCGCGCTGGAACTGGTCCACCAACTGTTTGCGGCGTGCCACGGGGGTGCTGCCGTGCAGCACCAGGCCCGGCCGGCCGAAAATGCGTGCCAAAAACTCGGCCAAGGGCTCGGTCATCTCGCGGAACTGGGTGAACACCAGGGCCTTTTCCTGGCGGGAAGCGAT
>JBBIQF010000705.1:0-2657 GCA_037442445.1 Planctomycetaceae bacterium | reverse complement strand
CAAGTCGCCATCGCCCTCGATATCCAGGAAGGCGGCCCCGGCGCCGACTTTGGAGCCATCGGCCACGCCTGTCCGGCCGGTTACGTCCGTAAACGTCCCGTCGCCGTTGTTGCGGTAGAGCTTCTTGGGGCCGAAGTTCGAGACGTACAGGTCGGGCCAGCCGTCGTTGTCGAAATCGCCCACGGCCACGCCCAGCCCATAGCCGGCGTCGCCCACGCCGGCTTGTTCGGTCACGTCCACGAATCGCATGTCCCCGAGGTTGCGGTACAGCCGGTTGCGGGGCGGCTCCGGGGGCGGGGGGGTTCCGGGCAAGGGGCGGCCGTTCAAGAAATAGATGTCCACCAGCCCGTCGCCGTCGTAATCGAAGGTGGCCAGGCCGGCAGTAACCGTCTCGACGATGTACTTGCGCCCGCCGCTGCCGTCGGTGTGGACGAACGTTATTCCAGTGCTTTCGGTAACATTGCGGAACTGGATGGGCCCCGGCGGGCGATGCCAGGCCCAGGCGAGGATGCCGCCCGCGGCAAGCACAAGCGCTGCGGCAAACGCGGTCCAGGCGATGTGGCGGCGCCCATTCATCGGCGTTCGGCTCCTTGGGGAGCTTCGGCAGCGGCCTGCTTGAGGCGCTGGAATTGCTGGACGATGGCGGGGTTGTCTGGGGCCAGTTCGGCGGCCCGGCGGATGGCCTCCAATGCCGCTGCGGGCTGGCCGGCCCGCTGGCAGGCCTCGCACAACAGGGCATAATGGGCGGCCGTGGGGGCCAACTCCACGGCCCGCCGGGCGCAGGCGGCGGCCTGGTCCATCTTTTTTCCCCACTGGAGATAGAGCAAGGCCAAAAAGCCGTACACCTGGCCATCGCGAGGGGCCAGATCGGCGGCCCGGCGGAGGGCGGCCTCGGCCAGCTCCCAACGCGCGAGCCGCATCCACAGCCGGCCCGCCACCACCGCGTGTTGGGCCACCGTGGGCTCGAGCTGTTGGAGTTCGCCGGCCAGGCGGGCGGCCTCTTCCACCTGCCCGCCATCCGCCAATGCCATGACCAGGAACTGGCGGCTCTCGATGTGAGTGGCATCGGCGGCCGCCGCTTGGCGCCAATACTGGATCGCCTGTTCGAGCCGGCCCCGCGACTGGTAAACGGCCGCTGCGGAAAGGTACGTATCGGCCAGGCGCCGCTGGACCGAACGCTCGTCCCAATGGTCGCGGCGCTGGGCCACGGCCACGGCCCGCTCGCGCTGTTTCTGCTGGCGAAACTCCTGTTCGTACGCGGCGGCCGGCCCGGACTCGCCCAGCCGGCGGCAGGCCATCATCAGGCCGTAATAGGTGCGGCTGGAAGCCGCTTTGGACGCGATGACCCGCAGGTACGCCTGCTTGGCCTCGGCGTCGCGGTGGGCCGCCAGATAGGCCTCGGCCAACAAGTGCAGGGCTTCGGCCGAATCGGGCCAGCGGAGCACATGGGGGCCGAGCACTTCGATAGCCTCGGCCGGCTGACCCGCCTCGAGAAGGGCCTTGCCCAAGCCCAGGCTTAAATCGGCCCGGTCGGGGGCCGCGGCCAAGGCCCGGCGGTACATGGCCACCGCCGTGGCATAATCGCCGCTCCGCAGCGCCGTCTTGCCGATCCACTCGCAGGCCGCCGCATGACCCGGCTCGAGCTGCACTGCTCGCTTCCAGGTCCGCAGGGCTTCGGCCGTCTGGCCCCACGCCGACAAAAGCGCCCCGCGGACCGACAGCGCCTCGGCATCGTGCGGAAAGTCGGCCAGCAAGCGGTCGCACACCACAAACGCCGCGTGCTGCGCGGTGTTCTCGGCAGCCAGCGGCGCCACCGGCCGGGGCAATTGCCGGTCCCGCATCGCCAGCGCCACAGCGACAGCCGCCGCGACCAGCATCCCGGCCAGGCCAAGCCCCCACCACCGCACATGCCGGAAAACAGAGAATCCCCTCGGCCGCTCTACGCTGTCGCGAGGGGATAAGTTGCCAACGGCGCCGTGGGTCACGGCCGATTGCCTTGCCACGCTATGTGCGGGGAGGAACGCCGGGCAGACAAACGTGGCAGGTGGCAGATCTATTGCCGCGCCACCCGCCACCTGTCACCCGTCGCTCACTTGGCAGCGGGCTTTTCGGCCGCCGGTTTGGGCCCTTCGGGCATGACCGGGTTGCCTTTGGTGTCTTTCATCTGCTTCATGACCGCACCGGGGTCGGCCGCGGTTTCATGATGGAACCCCGGCTTTTTGGCGGGGTCTTCTGAGCTGCACCCAGCCCATGCCGCCATCCCCAGTCCAAAGCAGACGCCCAGTACAATCGCCGCGAACTTGCGCATGGTTGCGAATCCTCCGGAAAAAAATAGGGCCAAAGTGACGGGTGGCGGATGCCACGTGCCGTGGCCCGCCACCCGCCACCTGTCACCCGTCACCAACTGATCAGAACTGCGGGTTGGGCGAGCCATCGGCGATGCCGTTGATCATCAGCCAGGCCCCGTACTGGAGCGTCTGGTTGATGAACCGCACCGAGCCGTCGCCCAAAAGGGCGTTCAGGCCGCCGGGATGTAGGCTGCTTGCACCGGGCCATTCGGTGTTGATGCCCCAGGCGCAGATGTAGCTAGGGCTGAAGGCGTGGGGTTGAGCCCGGAACCACTGGCCTACCTGCTTCGGCCCGGAATCGTCCACCTC
>JBBIQF010000704.1:0-2671 GCA_037442445.1 Planctomycetaceae bacterium | reverse complement strand
GCGTGGCCCTCCACCTTGGAGGGACGCGCTCCGTCGCGTCCGCCGCGCTCCGATGCTCGCCGCACCCGCACGCTTGTTCCCCTTGAGCATCCGGAAGACCCCGGGCCGTGAACGGTTACGGCTCGTCGGGCTTTCAAAAGGACACTTGTAGGGCCGGGTGCAGCACGCGATACTTGAACCTCTCTATATGTGCCGCCGCTGGCCAAACCGGAGAGTCCCCGTTCATGCCCGAGTTTCCGCGGATCAGCCATTTTCGCAGTGTGTCCGAGTTCCAGGCCCGCCTGGAGGCGCTGGGGGCGCACCTGCCGGTGGAGAGCGAGATTCTCTCGGCCGCTCAAGGCTCGCCGCTTGCGGCGCCGATGACCATCGGCCCCTACCGTGTGGGCAACCGCGGGTGCATCCATCCCATGGAAGGCTGGGACGGGACCGAGGACGGCCGGCCCAGCGCGCACACCCTGCGGCGGTGGCGGCATTTCGGCCAGTCGGGGGCGAAGCTCATTTGGGGCGGCGAGGCGTTTGCGGTGCGGTACGACGGCCGGGCCAATCCCAATCAGCTTTTCTACCGGCCCGAAAATGCCGATAGCCTGCGGCTATTGGCGGAGACCGTGCGCCAGGCGCATCGCGAGGCGTTTGGGCCGGCGGCCACCGAGGACCTGCTGGTGGGCCTCCAGTTGACGCATTCGGGGCGTTTCTGCCGCCCGGCACGCAAGGACCGCCCCGAGCCGAAGATTGCCTACCGTCACCCGGTGCTCGATGCCCGGTTCGGCATTGCCCCGGACGGCGACTCCGTGGTGCTGCCCGATGGCGAGGTGCGGCGCCTGGTGGACGATTTCGTGGCCGCGGCCAAGGCGGCCCAAGAGGCCGGTTTCCAGTTCGTCGATGTCAAGCAATGCCACGGCTATCTGGGGCACGAGTTCCTTTCGGCGTTCGACCGGCCCGGGCCCTATGGCGGCGATTTTTGGGGCCGGACGCGTTTCTTGCGCGAGATTCTGGAGGGGATTCGGGCGGAGTGCCCCGGATTGCTCATCGGGGTGCGGCTATCGGCCTTCGATTTCCCGCCGTTTCGGCCCGATCCGGAGCGTTCGGCACCGGGGCGGCCGGGGCCGGGCGTTCCCCAACCCTATCCCGTCCCCTATCCGGGTTTCGGTTGCCGCCGCGATGCGCCCCTGGAGATCGACCTGGACGAGCCCATCCGCCTGCTCCGCATGTTGCGCGACCGGTACGGCGTGGCGCTGGTGAATTTGACGGCCGGCTCGCCCTACTACAACCCGCACATCCAGCGGCCGGCATATTATCCGCCGTCGGACGGCTACCAGCCGCCCGAGGACCCGCTGGTGGGTTGCCTCCGCCAAATCGAGGTGGTCCGCCAGCTCAAGCAGGCGGTACCCGGGCTGCCCATGGTGGGCACGGCGTACACCTATTTTCAAGAGTTCCTGCCCCTGGTGGCCCAAGGCGTGGTCCGGGCGGGATGGGTCGATTTCGTGGGCATTGGCCGGCTCGTGCTGAGCTACTGGGACTTGCCGGCGCACGTACTTTCGGGCCGGCCGCTGGAAACTAAGCGGCTGTGCCGAACGTTCAGCGATTGCACCACCGCGCCGCGCCATGGGCTGGCAAGCGGCTGCTACCCGCTGGACCCGTACTACAAACAGCTCCCCGAGGCCGCCCAATTGCGCCAAATCAAGGGCCAGCGCTCGTCATCCGCCGGCCACCGGGGCCAGTAGCAGCAGCTCGTCGCCGGGGCGGAGTTCCCGCGGCAGATGGTTCCGCACCGTACCCAGATGGGCGCCCGAGACGGCCACCAGGCATGTTTCCGGCAGCGGGCGGCCGAGGCGCTGGGCCACCGATTCCAGCGCCACTTCCACGGTGCTTCCCTCGGGCAGCTCGAGTTCAACCGGCGCGTCCCCCAATGCGTGATAGTTCCGGCCGGTGATCACCACGCGAATGTGCATCGCCATACGTACTCCGCCACAAAGCTACAGGGAATGCGTGCCCGGGTGGCCTTGTCCGGCACCCCCGCCGCAACAGGCGCACGCCGGGTCGCGGCGCAAGGTCACCTGCGACGCCCGGCCGTGGAACCCGTCGATCACCATCAGGCGCCCATACATCGGCTCGCCGCAGCCGGAGAGGATCTTGATGGCTTCCAGGGCAGCCAGGGCGCCGACGGCCATGGAGATGGCCCCGATGACCGGAAACAACTCCTCGAACTCCGGATCGGTGGGGTACAGGCATCGCAAACAGGCCGAGCGCCCGGGCTGGACGACGATCAAGGTACCGGCCATTCCCCACTGGGCGGCATCCACCAAAGGCACGCCGCAACGGATGGCCGCCTCGTTCAGCCGCAGCCGCTCCTCGAAAGTCGGGGCGCAGGACAGGATGACCTGCACGCGGCGGGCCAGGTCGAGGGCCTCGGCCGGGTCGGGCTCATGATCGATGGCTTCGACCTGGACAAAGCGGTTCATCGCCCGCAGCGATTCGGCGAAGTGAGGTGCGCGGGGCAAGCCCAGCGTGGCTTCGGAGCCCAGGACCTGGCGGTTCAGGTCGGGGGACGCCAGTTCGCCGCCGTGGGCGAGAATGATTCGGCCGACGCCGGCCATGGCCAGAGCCAGGGCCGCGGGGGCCCCGCGGGGGGGGGGGGGGGGGGGGGGGGGGGGGGGGGGGGGGGGGGGGGGGG
>JBBIQF010000703.1:0-2676 GCA_037442445.1 Planctomycetaceae bacterium | reverse complement strand
GCAAGGCCCGTAAACGAGCCTCTCTGGCTCAGGCAGCAATGGCGACTACTTTGCGCCTGGCAAAATCGTGGGCCGAAAGCCGCCGGCCGACTTTTCTACGAGGCGCTCTAAACGAGTCCTCCGCCGCTATTCGGATCACTTCTCCATCAGATACACTCGCACCATTCTAACTTTCCACTCGCCCACGTTAGGGCGGTCCGGAATTTCCTCAGGCGACGCTTGTGCCAATATTTCCTCCGTGGCAGCCGTGAACACAAGCAGCACGTACTCTTGCCTGTACCTGCGTGCCATTCGGTACTCGTGTTCCGTCAACCGGACGACGGTTTTCGCAGTGCGCCGGCGGGGAGAATTGCTTTGGCGAGGTTCTATGGCCTGCGTGCCGCTTGCAGGGGGGAGGCGGATCCGGCGTTCTTGGCACATCGCACCACCTGCCGTGAGCTAAAATGGAGCGTGCGGGTGTGCCTGGCCCCCGCCACCAAGGCAATCCAATCCTGACGAGCGGAGTGCCTTTTCGTCAGGCAGCAACACCGTGTGCCTGAGGGGGCCGTGGCACTGGCGCACTGGCTGGGGCCCTTGCCCGGGGTTGGCCTTTGTGCCCTGGTATGCGGGCTAGGGGGCGGCTTGCCCGTGTCGCGGGCAACACGAGGTGGCTTTTCAACATTGCCAGAATCGGGATTTTTTCTCATGTGCGGGATTGTGGGATACGTTGGCACGTCGGACGCCCTGGAGTTTCTGCTGCGGGGGCTTCGCCGGCTGGAATATCGGGGTTACGATAGCGCGGGGGTGGCGGTGATCGATGCGGCGGGGCGGCTGCGGGTGGTGAAGGCCGCTGGCCGAATCGACGGGCTCGAGGCCCGCTTGCAGGCCGAGCCTATCTCAGGCCGAATCGGCATCGGACACACGCGCTGGGCCACGCACGGGCCGGCCACCGATGCCAACGCCCATCCGCATATTGGCGGAAACGGGCGGGTGGCGGTCGTACACAATGGGGTGATCGAGAACTACCTTCCGCTGCGTGCCCGGCTGGAGGCCGAGGGGTATTGTTTTCGCTCGGCCACCGATACCGAGGTGGTGGCCCATCTGGTGGATAGTTGTCTGCGGCGGTACGGCTTGGTGCCGGAAGGGGAGGCGGACGGGGCGTGCGGCCAAGGTCTTTCGTCGGGGGCCGAGCTGGCCGCCGCCGACTATGCCCCTTTGATCCGTGCGATTCAAGAGGCGCTGGCTCAACTCCAGGGCACCTATGGGCTGGCGATGATGCTGCCGCAGTGGCCCGAGTTGCTGGTGGCCTGCCGGCTGGGAAGCCCGCTGATCGTGGGGGTGGGCGAGGGGCAGCATTTTGTGGCCAGCGATGCCTCGCCGTTTGCCGGCTATTCGGACCGCATCGTGTATCTGGCCGATCACGAGATGGCCTTGGTGACGGCCGACACGCTGCGGGTCATCCATCGCGATCAGGGGCGGATCGCGCACCAGGTGCGGGTGTTGGACCTTCCGCCCGATGCGGTGGACCGCGGCGGGTATCCGCATTACATGCTCAAGGAGATTTTCGAGCAGCCCGAATCGTTGCGCAACGCGATGCGTGGCCGGCTGGACCGGGACGCGGCCACGGCCCGGTTCGGCGGGCTGAACCTTTCGACCCAGCAGCTTGCGGCGGTCCGCCGCTTGGTGATGACCGCCTGCGGCACGAGCTGGCACGCCGGGTTGGTGGGCGAATACCAGATCGAGACCCTGGCCCGGCTGCCGGTCGAAGTGGAATACGCCAGCGAACTCCGCTACCGCAACCCGCCCCTGGAGCCGGGGACGCTGTTGTTCGCCATCACCCAAAGCGGCGAGACCGCCGACACGCTGGCGGCGCTGCGCGAAATGAAGCGCAAAGGGCACCCCACGCTGGCCATCTGCAACGTGGTGGGCAGCACCATCGCCCAGGAGGCCGACGGCGGCATCTATCTGCACGCCGGGCCCGAGGTGGGGGTGGCCTCGACCAAGGCCTTCACCTCGCAATGCCTGGTGCTGGCGCTGTTGGCCTTGTATTTCGGCCGGCTGCACCACCTGAGTTTCGACGCGGGGATGCGGATCATCGACCAGATTGAAGAGTTGCCCGAAAAAGTCCGGCAGGCTCTCCAGACCAACGATCTGGTGCGCGAGATCGCCCTGCGGTATTGCGAGGCGAACAATTTCTTGTACCTGGGGCGGCAGTTCAACTATCCGACCGCGTTGGAAGGCGCGCTGAAGCTCAAAGAGATCAGCTATATCCATGCCGAGGGGTATCCGGCGGCCGAGATGAAGCACGGCCCGATCGCCCTGGTCGATGCCCACACGCCGAGCGTGTTTCTGATGCCGCAAGGGCCGGTGTACGACAAGGTGCTGGCCAACGTGCAGGAGATCAAAGCCCGGGGGGGCCCGGTGATTGCCATCGCGTGCCAGGGGGATCGGCAGGTGCGGCAACTGGCCGACGAGGTGGTGGAAATCCCCGAGGTGGCCGACTTCCTCCAGCCCATCGTCTCGATCATTCCTTTGCAGCTTCTGGCGTACCACATTGCCTTGGCCCGGGGGTGCGACGTCGATAAGCCGCGCAATCTGGCCAAGAGCGTCACGGTGGAATAGCCGGGCGTGGCCAGCGGCGTGGACGCGACGGAGCGCGTCCCTCCAGGGTGGAGGGCCACGCTCTGTCGTGGCCGA
>JBBIQF010000702.1:0-2676 GCA_037442445.1 Planctomycetaceae bacterium | reverse complement strand
GTCAGGTGCAGGTCCAGGCGGACCGTGTCGGCCGGCATGGTCAGCAGGCCCCATTGCAGCGTCCAATCCTTGGTGCCTCGCAGGCCCGGCCCGATGCTGGTCATCGGCTCGTGCGCGCTGTGCTTGCCCTCGGCCGTGTACCGGTGCAGGTGCAGCCGAGCCTCGCCTGCGATAGCGCGGCACTTCATCCAAGCGGCCACCAGGTAGGTTTTGCCGGGCTGAACGGGCACCGATTGGTGCCAGCCGCGCCAGGCCTCCGGGGCCTCGGGGCCGACCGCCATCTTGACGCACCGCCGCCCGAGGGCGGGGTGGCCGGGATTGTCGACCGCATACTGCACGCCGGCCGGGGCGGGGTCGTGCTTCCAGGCGGCAGGCAGCCCATCGCCCGCCTCGAAGCCGGGGTTCTCGACCCGGTTATGGGGAACGGCAAGCGGGTACACGTCGTGCTGGCCGGCGGGGGAGGCCGCGGCCGCTTTGGGAATGCGGTCGCCCGGCTTGGCTGCCGAGGGCAACTGGTACACGTACCAGGTCCGGAGGGTGCGGGGCGGCAATTCGGCGGGCACGAGCAGAAGGTTGCCGACGCGGCGGAAGTCGGTGGGGGCGGCTCCGTCGAAGACCGCCAGGCCAGCCGGCTGCCCGGTGGCGGCTCGGGCCAGCAGGGGCGAGGCGTCGACGGCCAGCAGAATGGGCCCGGTCGGCCGGTCGCCGAAATGCGCATACCGCATGGCGGCCCGGCGCAAAACGCCGGCCAGGGGTTCGGGCCAGGCGGGGTCGCCCACTTCGGCCAGGGCCAGGCGCCGGGCCGGCTCGGCCGAAGCCCGCAGCCGCGGGCTGTCCAGCAGTTCCAATCGCACGTTGTCGAACCAGGCTGTGCCCGTGCCCCGGAGCACGGTGCCCAAGTCGGCCCGATCGGCATCCGCAGGGGCGGTGAACTCGGCGGTGACCTCTTTCCACTCATAGCTCCCTTCGCCGCCGGAAAGCATGGGCGACATTTGCATGTAGTTCTGCGCGTTGCCCACATGGATATACCAGCCGGCCCAGCCGCGCACATTCTCGGCCCGCACCCAGGCGGCCATGCGGTACCGGGCGCCGCCCAGGATGCGGATACCGCTTTGGCGCGTGGCGATCCACGTGGGCTCGGCGCCGGCGGCCACCACGGTTTTCAGGCACCGTTTGCCGGATTGCGGCCGCTCGGCCACCCAGCTTGCGCGGTGCAGTTCGTCGGGCGTATCGTGCGTCCAACCGGCCGGGGCTTCGCCGTCGCCTTGTTCCATATCGCCGTTGAGCACGCCCAGCCGGGCCGACAGCACGTCCGGCACCTCCCAGGCCAGCGGATTATCGAAATAGACGTAATAGGCGGCCTGCTGGTGCGGGGCGACCTCGGCGGGCAGGATGAGGGTGCTGCCGGGGGGAATGGGCCCGCGGCTAATCGGCGTACCGTCGGGGCCGTGCACGGCGAAAAGCAACTCGACCCCCTCGGCCGTGCAGACCCGCACCGACTCGGCCCGCTGGCCTAGCAGATCGGCCTGGCCCGGCTGCGAGCCAATCGGCACGGCCACGGGATCGCCCTGGGCGGGGCGGTCTTGGTCGTTAGAGATCACGACCCGAAATCTGGCCCGCCACCAACCGCCACCATCCAGCGCCAGCCGGCTGTGCCACTGGACCGCTTCCATCCCGCTGGCAAAACAACCACCCCCGGCGAGCAGCAACACGCCCAAAGCCCGAAATGAACCAATCATGTGCACCCTCGCGACCGTTGGGCCAAGCCTGCGATATTCGGTTGTGCGAGAACAACCGTATCAGAAGCCGCGGGGTTTGTCAGCACCCCGGCCGACACAGCGCTAGAGCGACGCGTCGGAGCCAGCACGCTGATCGGCCTCGGCCGGTAGAACGACAAGCCCCGGTCGGAAGACCGCCCGGACCGATCGCCTGTTGCCCTTTGCCGAGTTGGCCGCGGCTGCCCTAGACCTCGGGCGGGATGGGCGGCTCGGCGGGTGGCGGGACGAACTTGGGGGCGGTCACCAGGTCCTGATCGATTTCGCTGGTGCGGACCGGGCGATGGTAGTTGCCCGCACTTCCGGCGGAATCCGAGGCGGCCTCGGCCAAGGCCATGGCCCGGAACTCCTCCTGCATCTTCTGCGCGCTACGGCGGAACTCGGCGAGTTTCTGGCCGAACTGCCGGGCCACCTCGGGCAAGCGCCCCCCGAACAGCAACACCGCCACCACCCCGATCAGCACCAGCATCGTGGGATCGAAACTGTCGAACAGCGCCAGCGGCAGCATAGGCATTGCCACGCAGGATTGGGAGGAACTTCCCAAGCGATCGAGTCCGCCAGATTGCCGGCCGGATGCCAGGCGGCTTCGGGCGCGGCACGCCCCGGCGGCGTGGGCGGCACCTATCCGGCCGATTGCTTGGACCGCTCTTTTTCCTTGGAGCGATCCTTGCTGGTGTCTTCGTCGGTATCGTCCTCGATGCCTTCCATGCCTTTCTTGAACTCGACCATCCCCCGGCCGAGCGAACGCATGACACTCGGCAGCCGATTGCCGAACAACAAGAGCACGATGATCAATACGATCAACAGGTGCCAGGGGCTGGCAGCGCCGAAAAAGCCAACAGGCAGCATAGCACGATCCTCGCGATGTCTAGGAGTGGCTGGCGGGTCTTCAAAGGGGGGC
>JBBIQF010000701.1:0-2711 GCA_037442445.1 Planctomycetaceae bacterium | reverse complement strand
GCCGCTCCCTCGGGGCGCCGGCCGTGGCAGGTCCGCCGGCCCGGGAGCCAGGCGGCAAGCGGGGCCCTGTGCCGGGGCCACCAGGGGCCGGTGCGGCCGGCCGGCTCCCGGTGGCAACGCCCGCAAACGGGCGTGCCGCGCGAAGGATATGGCTTGCCCTCGCCTTGCCCTAGCACGGTACTGCCCCCGAGGCCCCAAGCCGGTGCTTGAAATAGGCCCCAGGCGGCCGGATACAGTATACGCCCGTATAGAACAGGATTTTCGGGGCCATTAGGTTCTCCCTTACTTGTGCAGCCCACCGGTGCTCGCCTGCACGGCGCTTCGCTGGCAGAGAGAATAGGTCGAAGCGCCTGTCTGGCTTGGCGGTGGCATTAACTAACAAAGAAGGTGGCGATCAAACGGGGCGGAAGGGTGGCCGGTATTTTTTCGCCCGGGGTTGTCTGGGGTGTTGACATTCGCATTACCCCGGGCTATAAGATTTGGAGTCAAGGGGGCGCAGAGTATCACGCAACACGTGGAGCAAGGTTCAGTAGAAGGAGAGCCGTTATGAAGCGTGGTCAGCGTGGGCGCCCGGCCTTTGCAACGCAAATGGCCGAGGAATCCGCCCAGCAAGCGCCGCAAGCTGCCGTCGAGACTTCTGAGACACCCGAAAACGCGCAGAAAGGATCCGGTGCCGTGGCGAAAAAAGGACCTGGCAAGCCGCCGACCAAGCGGAAACTGGTGGAGGCCTATCTGGCCGAGCATCCTAACGAAAGCGCCCGTGCGGTGGCCGACGCCATCCGGGAACTGCATGGCGTCTCGGTGACGCCGGTGTACATCCACATGATCCGGGCGCGCCGGCGCAAGGGTCGTGGCCGGCCCAAGAAGACGGCAGCCGCTGCCGCCGCCGCTGGCGCGGAAGAAGCCGCCCCCTCGGCGCCGAAGTCTCCGCTGGAGCGGATGCTGGCGGCCGAGCGGGAGGCGCTGGTCCGCCGCCTGGACGCCATCGATACGCTTTTGAAGGGCCGCTAGACGGACCCGCGGAAACCGGGTGCACCGCGATTGGCCCTTCGGCCAGGAGTGGGCGAGGGGCCTAATCGCACGTTTGCCCGGAAGTTCCCCGGTGGCTGTCTAGCCCCGCCCGGCGCGGCCCGCCCCCTGCTTGTTTTGGGAGCGGCCACAAGATTTCCCCCAGTCCCGGCGGCGAGGGTTGCGCGGCGGGGGAGAGACGCTGTTTCCGCGCCCGACCGCCGCGGCAGCCCAAAGATGCCCCGCAATCAAGCGGGCGTTAGGGGAACAAATCGGTACTGAGGTATTTCAGGCCGCTGTCGCAAACGAGCAGCGCCACGGTAGAGTTGCGCTCCGGGCCGGCCAAAAGCGCCATCGCGGCGGCCAGGTTGGCTCCGGTCGAGAATCCCGCAAAAATCCCCTCCTCGCGAGCCAACAGCCGGGCCGCCTCGATCGCTTCTTCGTCGGTAACGGTGAGGTAATCGGTCACGAGCGAGCGGTCCAAAAGCGGCAGCTCTCGCATGCTGTACCCGCCGCCTTGGATGCGGTGGCTGGGATCGGTGATGGGTTTTCCGGCCAAGGCCGGGGCGCTGGCGGGCTCGACCACGTAACAGCGAATGCCCGGGTGCTTGCTCCGCAGGAATCGGGCAATCCCAGTAAACGTGCCCCCGGTGCCGACAAAAGCCACGAAGGCATCCAATTGGCCGCCGCACTGGCGCCAGATCTCCGGGCCGGTGTGGTCCTGGTGAGCCTGGACATTGGCGTCGAGCCGGAACTGGTCGGCCCGGAATGCGCCGCGCTGGGCGGTCAACTCTTGGGCTTTCTGCTCGACCAACGCCAGGTCCTCGCCCGAGACCCGGTGCGGCAGCGACCCCGGGGCTTGGTCCACCAGGACCACTTCGGCCCCCAAGGCCCGCATCATCCGCGCCCGTTCCTCGGTATTGCCCCGCGACATCACGGCCACAAAGGGATGGCCCAGGGCCCGGCAGACGATGGCCAGGCCGGTGCCCGTGTTGCCGCTGGTCAGTTCCACCACGGTCTGCCCCGGGCGCAACGCGCCGCGCAGGCGGGCCTGCCGGATGATGGCCAGCGCAATGCGGTCCTTCATCGAAAAACCGGGGTTGAGGTACTCGAGCTTCGCCAAGAGCCGGCCTTGCAGGCCACGCAGGGCGGCGATTCGGCGCAGTTCGACCATCGGCGTGCAACCGATGGCTTCGATCACCGAAGGAAGCACTTCCTGGCCGCGTTCCATAGGCGTCATATTTGCCAGAGAGGGGCTTTAGCCGGGCACCAGCGTTCGGCCCGCCGGGTGCAAACGCGGAGCATTATAGCCCCGTGGTGCAGGCCTTTGGATTGGCGCTGCTCCTGCTTCAGCCCCGGCAGCGATGATACCCCTGTCGCGTGGACCTCACCGCTCGCCCGGCCGGACAAAGGTATGCTGTAATTGGGGGGCACATGCAGCGGAACACACTCCGGCCAAAGGTTCCGGTGCGGTTATTGTCGAGTTATCCGGCCGTGGCGCGTGACCCACCAGGCCGCACGGCCCCGTAACCGGCGGGGACTGAAAGCCACGCGGAAAGGCCCCGTTGGGCCGCCGAACCTCGGCGCGCTTGTGGGCCAGCCCCGGGCGATGGGCAACCGACCCACAGAACCTGGCTCGGGCGAATGCTGGCACGGCCTGGCCGCTCCGGGCATGGCGAGCAATGGTCTTCCGGCCGCCCGCC
>JBBIQF010000700.1:0-2714 GCA_037442445.1 Planctomycetaceae bacterium | reverse complement strand
CCTCCAACACCCGTAGCGCCGTTTCCACAGGTCGGCCGCTGGTGCGGCGGTACCAGTGCTCGATGATCTGGCCCGAGCGATCCGTAACGACGACCTTCAACGCGACGGAGCCCGCGTCGAAGCCAATTCCCACCCCCCCCTCCGTGCCGGGTCTGCCGGACGCGGATGGCACACTCATTGCACCTCACCTCGTGCTGCTGCGAAAAGGCCTGTCAGAATCAGCCCATCATATCCGCCCCGGCTAGCCCGGAGAAGTATGGCCCCCGGCCCCGGGTGTGCCGGCCCGGGCAGCCAAACCACTATTCCAAGGGGCAGCCGGGTGGGAGCGGTGCGCGCAAGCCGGTACACTTGGCCATTGGGGCAAGCGAGTTGACACACGCGGTTTGTTCACCTAAACTCTGATGTTCCCGGTTTCGGTAACGGGCAGTGCAGTCTTGGTTTCAATGGAGAGGTGTGTATGTCGGAGCCTCGAGGCGGTCAGATCGTCAACGTCATGAAGGAGGAACGGCTGTTTCCTCCTTCTCCGGAGTTCTCGGCCAAAGCCCGGATCAAATCGATGGAAGAGTACGAGAAGCTGTGGCAGGAGGCCGCCGCCGACATCCCGGGCTTTTGGGGCCGACTGGCCGGCGAACTGCACTGGTTCAAACCCTACGACAAAGTCCTGGAATGGGACGAGCCCTTCGCCCAATGGTTCCCCGGCGGCCAAACCAATGCATGCTACAACTGCTTGGATATCCACCTGAACACCCCTCGGCGGAATAAGGCGGCATACATCTGGGAAGGGGAGCCCGGCGACGTCCGCGTCCTCACCTATCAGATGTTGCACAGCGAGGTGTGCAAGTTCGCCAACGTGCTCAAGAAACTGGGCATTGGCAAGGGCGACGTCGTTTCGATGTACATGCCCATGGTCCCCGAGTTGGCCATCGCCATGCTGGCCTGTGCCCGCATCGGGGCCGTGCATTGCGTCATCTTCGCCGGCTTCTCGTCCGAAGCCATCGCCGAGCGGAACCGCGATGCCTCGGCCAAGCTGATGATCACGGCCGACTACGGCTGGCGCCGCGGCGCCAAGCTGCCCCTGAAGGCCAACAGCGACGCCGCCCTGGAAAAATCGCCCACCGTGCAGAAGTGCGTGGTGCTCAAGCGGGTCGGCGACCCCGTATCCATGAAGGAGGGCCGCGATTTCTGGTGGCATGAGCTGATGGCCGAGGCCTCGGACGACTGCCCCGCCGAACCCATGGACAGCGAAGCCCCCCTGTTCATCCTCTATACCAGCGGCTCCACCGGAAAGCCCAAGGGCGTCAAGCACACCACCGCCGGCTACAACCTCTATGCCAAGAAGACCACCGAATGGGTCTTCGACGTGCGGGACGAGGACGTCTTCTGGTGCACGGCCGACATCGGCTGGATCACCGGCCATACGTACATCGTTTACGGCCCGCTTTCGGCCGGCACGACGGTCTTCATGTACGAAGGCGCGCCCAACGCCCCGCGCGAAGACCGCTGGTGGCAGCTCATCGAAAAGTACAAGATCAACATCCTTTACACCGCCCCCACCGCCATCCGCACCTTCATCAAGTGGGGCGACCACTGGGTCGCGCCACACGAGCTGTCCCGCCTCCGCCTGTTGGGCAGCGTGGGCGAAGGGATCAACCCCGAGGCCTGGATGTGGTACTACGAGAAGATCGGCGGCTCGCGCTGCCCCATCGTCGATACCTGGTGGCAGACCGAAACCGGCGGCATCATGATGTCGCCCCTGCCCGGCGCGATTCCCCTGAAGCCCGGCAGTTGCACCAAACCCCTGCCCGGCATCATCCCCGAAATCGTCGCCGAGGACGGCAAACCCGTGGAGCCTGGGCACGGCGGCTGGCTGGTCATCGCCAAGCCCTGGCCCGGCATGCTCCGCGGCATCTGGGGCGACGACGAGCGCTACAAGACCCAGTACTGGAGCGAAGTTCCCCACAAGTACCTCACCGGCGACAACGCGCGGTGCGACGAGGACGGCTACTACTGGATCATGGGCCGCATCGATGATGTGCTGAATGTCTCCGGCCATCGCCTGAGCACCATCGAGATCGAAAGCGCCCTGGTCAGCCACGAGGCCGTGGCCGAGGCCGCCGCCGTGGGCCGGCCCCACGAAATCAAGGGCGAAGCCGTGTGCGTTTTCGTCACTCTGGCCGCCGGCTACGAGCCCAGCGACGAACTCCGCAAAGCCCTGAAGGACCATGTGCGCAAGGAGATCGGCGCCCTGGCCGTCCCCGACGACATCCGCTTCACGACCGCGCTGCCGAAGACCCGCAGCGGCAAGATCATGCGCCGCCTGCTCCGCGACATCGCCGCCGGCCGGCAAACCACCGGCGATACCACCACGCTGGAAGACTACAGCGTGCTGGCCCGGCTCCGCAGCGACGAAGAGTAGGGGGCGTGCTTGGCACGCACGCGCCACCAAGACCGAGCCGCCGGGTTCATCCCGGCGGCCGGCCTCCTTGGCACGCGCATGGCCGTGTGCTATAGGGTGGGCACCGCCCATCCCGCGCAAACTGTGCGGGGCCTGGCCGGGCCTGATACTTGCGCGGGTGGCCATTTCCTACCCCTCTGACAACGATTGGCCCCATGCCCGACCGCTACCTCTTGACCGGTTGCGCCGGATTCATCGCCGCTCGGGTGGCCGAGCTGCTATTGGACGCCGGCCATGAAGTCGCGGGCATCGACAATCT
>JBBIQF010000699.1:0-2753 GCA_037442445.1 Planctomycetaceae bacterium | reverse complement strand
GGCCAGCACGTACTGGCTGCGATAGAACCACTCGAATATCAGCCCGAATAGCGCTGTGCCCAAGGCCAGGTACACCACCGATTCGTACATGTTGGTTACCGGCGCGCGGCCAGAGATGGCGATCCTCATGCCGAAACCGGCCAGCATGGCGGCCAGGCCGGCCACAAACGCCACTACGGCCAGGCGGTACAGGCCCCGCCGGCCGGTGCCCATGCCCAGCAGCGATGCCACAAAAGCCAGCGTGATCAGCACCCACGCGAAGCGGAAGGGGACCCAATGGTTGTACGCGACTTCCAGGTCGATGACCCAGGCCGCCGGGTACGTCCCCTGTTCGGGACCCACTTCGGCAAGCATTGCCGCCAGGGCGGCCGAGGCCTCGTTGAATCGCTCGGCCGAGCCGCCCCGGAATGCCTCGCGGACTTCCAGCAACTGCGATTGGAGCCGCCGCAAGGCACCGCTGGGGTCGGTCTGATCGGTGAACCTGGCCGAGATCAGTTCGCCGATCGAAAGCCAGCGATCATCCTCCGCATTGGCCGCCGGCACCAGCGCCATGCGCAGGCCGCGGCGGTGCTCACGGTAGAACTGGAGGGCATCGGCCAGTTCCGCCGCCTTGCGTTCAAAGGGGGGCAACGCCCGCCGCTTGGTACTCTGGAACGGGCGGGCCCATTCCACAAAGCGCACCATGCGCCCGGTTTGCGGATCGGTGATCTTGGCCTCGGCCAATTCTGCGGGCGAGATGTATTTTTGGTCGGCGGCCATCCCCAACGCTTCCCGCAACCGCAGGTCGTCCACGCGCAAAAGCGGCGCCTGGTCCCATTTGTCCAGCCCTTGCTGCGGGCTTGCCCGCTGCCCCATCGGGGCCCCATGGGGCGAGCGGCCCAGTTCCGGGCTCTCAAGCAGCATGGTCACATACCAGGCCGTGGGCTCCAAGCGCCGGCCGGTTTCCGGATCGGGCATCGCCCCCCGGTTGCACAACAGCCGCAGCGTCTCCCAGGCCAGCGAATCCAGGGGCTTGTACCGCCCGCCATCCTGCACAGGCACGTGCCGCCACAGGCTCCAATCGTACTCCGCAGGCGACTGGGCCGCCGCCAACGGTCCGGACGCCAAGGCCACGACCACCGCAAGCAACCAGATACGCATTGGGCTATTCCTTTGGGAAGGTTATCCAGAGGTTCAGGTTTTCGAGAGGTTTCGGACCATCGGTCCGCGGAAATACGCAGCATTTCCATGGCAAGGCGGCCTTCGCACCGGCTTGCAGCATCGCAAGCAGGCCGCAGCGCCGCGGCCTCAAACGGCTGCCTCGGCATCGACCAGCGCCTTGTGGTTCGGTTCGGTATCGGGGGCACCAGGCTGCCGGCCCGACCCAGCGCCCGCTTTGTTTGCGCGGCGGCGCCCAGCCGTTACGCGCCTGGAGATCATCACCAATATCCCCACGCACGTCAGCAGGCTGCCCGAATACTTCAGCGTCCGCCCGGGATCGTAGGCCACGGTCAAGATCGACACGTCGCCCCCGGGCTGCTCCTGGAAACTCGACTGGTAAAACACGTACTTGCCGTGGACCAAAGGCTCGTTCATCGAGATGGTGAACTCGCCGTTCACTCCAGCGGCTCGGTCCACCAGGCGGACGCGGCTGGCAAACGAGGCATCGCCCATCCCCCCCGGGTTCGTCGCCCGCTGGAAATCCAGGAGTTTGAGCGTGAAGTCCAGCGGCAATCGCTCGTAGCCGAAGGAGATCAAAAGCGGCCCCTCGGCGGTCTCGAGCCGGCGCATCCCGTAGGTGGGATCGTTCTGTTTGACCCAGATTTGTTCGGTCGTCCCCTCGACATCGACTTCCACCAGCGCGGCAGCGGTATGTTCGTTGTCCTCGGTGCCCGGCATGGGGGGCTTGGCGGGGCGGAAGAGCACTTCTCGCCGAGCCGAGGGAAGATATTCCAGGACGCGCAATTGGAGGTGCCCGCCGGTGTCGATATCGTCGCCAGGGCGAACCTCGCCGCGAGGCACGTATTGATCGCGGCTGCTTACCCGGCAATACAACTTGCCCCCCGGGGCAGCGAGGAACTCGACCCCCGGGACCGCCTTGACCGCCGGATGGTGATACCAAAACTTCACCGGGCATTCCCAGCCGTGCACCGCATCCAGTGTCAGGAACGGCCGGCGCGCAAAGGCGAGTTGCCGGATGGGTTTCTCCTGGCCGGGCACGTGCACCCGAAGCTCCAACAGCGGATTGTCGGGGCGCTTGTCGTCAGAGGCGAACTTGGCTGTTCCCACCAGCCGGGCATTGGGAAGGTATTCGGCGATCTCTACCGAAACCCCCTCGTTGCCAATAGGTACTTTCTTACCCACATTGGGGCCTACCGGCACGCGGGTCACTCGGCCCTGGTAGTGCATCGAGAGCACGCCGGCTGGGTCGGTTTCGCCGGTGGGCGGGTGCAGGAAATCCTCGGCCAAGGTGGCGACGGCCGTGCGATAGATCTCGAACCGGGCCGGGCCAAAACCTAATGGCCCCAGCTCCTCGCTGAGCCATGCCTCGATGCCCGCGTCGCCCCCATCGAACATCGGGGGATGGCCCTCAAAAGGCCCAGGGACACTGCGCAGTGCGATCCGGAGGGCAGGCCCCCCTGCTTCGGCCGGGTCGGCCAGCCACTGCTCTTCCACCTCCGCACGGCGATAGTACTTCAATACTCGAACGCCCCGGGGCGGGGGGGGGGGGCGGGGGCGGGGGGGGGGGGGGGGGGGGGGGGCGGGGGGGGGGG
>JBBIQF010000698.1:0-2756 GCA_037442445.1 Planctomycetaceae bacterium | reverse complement strand
CATGGTGCGGCGGGTTGGCGATTTCGCTCTGATAGGCGTTCTTCTCGTGGCGGGCTGTGCCACGCACGCCGACCGGCTGGCCGAGGTCCGCGACTACTATTTCGCAGGCAATCTCGGCGCCGCCCAGGCGCTTGCCGGCGAAAACCTGCACCGCGGTGGCCCGGACAGCAACGTATGGAAACTGGACCGCGCCGTCCTCGACCTGGCCGCCGGACGCCCCAAGGATGCCGAACGCCGGCTGCGCGAGGTCCGCGACGCCTTCGATTACCTCGAACAGGCCTCGGCCGCCGAAGGTGTGGCAGCCATGCTCACCGACGATAACCGCCTGGCCTACGCCGGCGAGGACTACGAGAAGATACTGATCCGGGTGTTTCTGGCGCTGGCGAATCTGATGGCCGACGGCAACGACGTTTTGGCCTACGCGCTACAGGTCAACGACTGCCAGGAACGGATCATCCAGTCGGGTGCCGATTCTACCGGCCAGAACCCCAAGCTGGCCTACAAACGCGTGGCGCTGGGCGCCTACCTGTACGCCGCGCTCCGCGAGGAGACCCATATGAACTACGACGCCGCGGCGCGGGGCTGGGCGCGGGTCGTGGCCTGGGAACCGGATTTCCCCTTTGGGCGCGCCGATGTGCAGCGGGCCATGTATGGCCGCCACAGTGCGCCGGGACACGGTGTGCTGTATGTGTTCGCGCTGGTGGGGCGCGGGCCGTACAAGATCGAAGTCGAGGAGATGCCCACCACCGTCTCGCTGCTCATTGCGGACCGCATCCTCAGCGCCACCGCCAGGCACACCGTGGCGCCCACCGTCGCGCCGGTCAAAGTACCCAAGGTGGCCACGATGCACAACGAGATCCGCAACCTCGATGTGCTGGTCGACGGCCACCCCGCGGGTTCCACCGCCACCATCACCGATGTCAGCCGGCTTGCCGTCCAGCAGTACGAGGCCATCTATCCCCGCGTGCTGGCCCGAGCCGTGGCCCGCCGCGCGCTCAAGAAAGGGGTGTTTTACGCGGGCAAGGAGATGCTAGGCGTTTCCAACCATTCCCTGGTCAATCTGGGGATGGACCTGGCGGGCATCGTGTGGGAGGCCACCGAATCGGCCGACACCCGCTGCTGGGGCCTCCTGCCCGACCGCATCCAGGTGCTTCGCCTGGAACTCCCCGCAGGCCGGCATCGCATCGGGCTGGCACCGGCGGGACGCTCGGGCCGGCTCGGCCGGCAAGAATGGGCAGAAGTAACCATCGACGACGGCCGGAATACCTACCTATTGGCCCAATTCCCCACCGACCGGCTGGTCGGCCGCATTCTAGTCAGCGGCCAGTCCAGCGAGTAGCAGCAGGGGTCGAACTCTGCACGCACTCGCCCCAACAACGAGCCGCCGGTTCGGCCGCCGTCGCGCGAAAAACGAGCGACGTCCCCGTTTCGATTCAAGTACCCAGGCGGGCGGGGTCGAGGATTAGCGCCACTTGGCCGTCGCCCAGAATGGCCGCCCCAGAAACCCCAGGCGCTCGGGCCAAATGTCCCGGCAGCGGCTTGATGACGATTTCCTGTTGTCCCAATAGGCGATCGACCATCAGGCCGTATGGAGATCCCCCTCGGCGAACCACCAGCACGGGGCGTTGTTCCGATTGCCGGGCATGTGGGGTGGCGGCAGAGACGTGGCGGGCAACGCCGGAGCCGTTGCCCGAAGCATAAGCCCGCCGGCAGTGCGGGCCCAACAGCGTCTTCAGGGGCTGGATGGGGACGGTTTTTCCCCGCAGGGAAATGACCCATTGCTGGTTGACTCGCTGCAACTGCGCCAGCGCCACTTTCAGCGTCTCTTGTACCGCATCGACAGGGATGGCGTAGGTGGCATCGTCCAGGCCGGCTAACAGCACATTGGTCACCGCCAGCGTCAACGGCAGTTCCAGCCGGAAGCGCGTGCCCTGGCCCGGTTCGGAAAACACGGCCACGGTTCCTCCGAGTTCGGCCAGATTGTTGCGGACGACATCCATGCCGACGCCGCGGCCGGAAAGGTCGCTCACCGCGGGTGCGGTGCTCAAGCCTGCGGCAAACACGAGTTGGAGGGCTTCGTCCCGCGACATGGCAGCCGCCTGGGCTGGCGTGATGAGCCCCTTTTCCACGGCCTTGGCCTTGAGCCGCTCGGCGGGGATGCCTGCGCCATCGTCCAGGACTTCCAGGACGATCGAGCCGCCTTCGCGCGCGGCCCGCAAAGTGATGGTACCGGTTTCCGGCTTGCCGGCCGCACGCCGTACTTCCGGGGTTTCGATGCCGTGGTCGGCCGCGTTGCGTACCAGGTGTACCAGCGGGTCGGCCAGGCGCTCGGCCACCTGTTTATCCAGTTCGGTATCCTCGCCCACGGTCCGCAGCTCGATCTGCTTGTCTAGGGACCGGGCGATGTCGCGCAGCATGCGCGGGAATCGCTGGAAAAGGGTGGCCACCGGGACCATGCGCATGGACATGGCGTTGGCTTGGATGTCGGCCACGATCCGGTCGACCCGCTCGATCGACTCTTTGAGCCGGCGGTGCTGCGCCGGATTCAAGCCTGCCTGGCGGAACTCATGGGCCAAGGCGTTTCGAGCGATGACCAGTTCGCCGGCCAGATTGATATAGTCGTCCAGCTTGCGTTGATCGACCCGAATGGACCGGGGGCCGGGGTCGTCTCGCCCTGTACGGGGCGGCACTTCCGGCTTTGTTGATCGGGCCGGCGAGGCGCTCGCCGGGCGCGCGGGCGGTGTTTCGGCCGTGCC
>JBBIQF010000697.1:0-2761 GCA_037442445.1 Planctomycetaceae bacterium | reverse complement strand
AGTAGTTGCGGATCCACACGCGGTCGTACACCTGGCCGATGCGGTCGATGCGCCCGATGCGCTGCTCGGCCCGCATCGGGTTCCAGGGCATCTCGTAGTTGATCAGCACCCCGCAGGTCTGGAGGTTCAACCCTTCGGATGCTGCGTCCGTGCACAGCAAAATCTTCACCTCGCGCTTATCGCGGAAAGCGGTCTTGATGCTCTCCTTGCTGGTGCCCACCCAGGCACTGCCGCTCCAGCGCTCGCCCCCACGGCCGCTGTAGCAGGCCACCTGATCGCCGTACACCTGCCTGAGCCGCTCGCGAAGGTAGTCCATCGTATCCGTGTACTGCGTGAAGACGATCACCGAGTCGCGGCGGCGAAGCATCTCGTCCAGGTCCCTGGCAAGCTGCTCGAACTTGCTGTCCGTGCCCAGGGCCCGCAGCTCCGCCAGGAAGCCTTCCAGGTATTCGATCTCGCCCCGCCACAGCTCCTCCCATTCGCCGGCGCCTGGGCCGTCCTCGCCGAAGGCCAGCAGTTCCGAGACATCCTCCTCCAGGTCTTCCTGGTCCAGGTCTTCCTCTACAAGCCAGGGCGCCTGGGTTTCTCCCCGGAGGAAGGCCAGCCTCCGCTCCAGGCTCCGCTGGATGGCATAAAAGCTGCTCGTCAAGCGCCGCCGGTACACGGTCATGATGAAGCCCAGGCCCTTGCGCTCGGCTTCGTACTTCTGGTAGTAGTCGCGGATGTACTCCTCGATCCGCTCGTACAGGGCCCACTCGCCGGGCGTCATCTCGATCCATTCCGGTTTCGGGTCGCGGAAGGGAATCCGCTCCTTGACGAGTCCCCGGCGGTGGTATTCGCGGAGCAGGGAGCGGGTATGGCGGAACACGTACCGGCGCAGGGGCGTGTGCCGCGCCACCAGTTCCCAAAGCACCCCCTGGGCCTTGGCGTCCAACTGCCGAATGACCGGCTCGGCGTTGGAGGCCTCGTGCAGGCGGCGGAGCTGGTCCCAGGTCACCGGCCCCAGCCGCTCTTCGGCCACGCGGCAGAACTGCTCGTCCCACGGGCCGCCCGAGCGGAAATAGTCGGCCAGCATCGCCAGCATGAAGGGCCAATCGATGTCTTCCAGCGGCCGGCGGAGTTCCTCGAAGTATCGCAGGAAGTTCTCTTCCACCCCCCAGCGCCCGCCCATCCCCAAAAGCCTCAACAGGTCGAACAGCTCCAGCGGGTCGATCTGCATGGGGGTGGCGGTCACCAAGAGCAGGCCCCGCGTCTTGTCGCACAGCCCGGGCCGGTCTTTTGCCCCGCGGAGCAGCTCCAAGAGGCGGTTGGGCCGAAACTGATCGCGGTCCAGAAAATCCTTGCGCCGCGCATGGTGCGCCTCATCGATCACCACCAGGTCCCAATCCTCGGCGGCCAAAAGCTGCCCCTGGCGGTCCCGCCGTTTGGCCAGGTGGCTGGAGGCCAGCACCACGGGGTGCGCATCCCACGGATTGCCCCCCGCAGGGTTCCCAAGGACCCGGCCAAACACATCCACGAACATCCCCCCGTCGTACCGCGGCACATTGAGCGAAAACTTCTCGTACAGCTCTTCCTGCCACTGCACCAGCACGCTCTTGGGCACGAGGATCAACACCCGCCGGGCCCTGCCCGAGAGGATCAACTGCCGGATCGCCAGCCCCGCCTCGACGGTCTTGCCCAGCCCCACCTCGTCGCACAGCAAGAAACGCTCGGGAAACCGCTTGACGATGCTCTCGGCCACCCGGCTCTGGTGGGGCCAGGGCCGCACCGTGCAGGTCGCCACCCCCAGGCGGCCGGCGTTGGGCAAATGCGGCACATCCCGCAGGAACTGGAAAACGATCCGCTCCCGCGGGCCGGCATCCCCCCGGGCCGCCGCCGGCCGGTGGGCCGGGTTTTCCGCCGCCCCCCCCAACGCCCCCCCCGGCGGCGCAGCAGGCCGCAGCCGCAACAATTCCCGCCGCACCGCCTCGGGAACCGGCAGCGCCACCCAACCCCGCTCTTTCCCCTCCCAAAGCCTCTGGAACTTCGAGCGGATGTCCGCCACGTAGGAGCCCGTCTCCCACGACGTGAACACCATGAACGACTCGTAATTGTCTTCCAGCGCCGTGGCCGTCTCGTTGATGCTCCCCGAAAACCCCACCTGGTTTCCCGCCGCATCGGTGAACAGCCCTTCTTTGGGATGGTAGTAGCTCTCGGCCTGGGTGGCCGGCAGCGGGCGCCCCTGCTTGTCCGTGGGCAGCACCACCTTGATCTCCAGTTGCCCTGTGCCCACCAGCCACGCCAGCACCTTCAGCCGCTGGTGCACATAATCGCTTTCCGGCAGGGCCCAGCGGGTAATCAGCCGGCGCTCCACTTGGTTCTCCAGCGTGGCGTGCCCCTGGCGGATCGCCTCGACATCCTCTTCCGACAACTCCGCCCCGCACAACAGCCGCATCTTCCCCCCGTTGAGGATCAGCCGCGACACCCCCGCGGCCGCCACCGCCAGCATCGTGCTCGAAAAGAACCCCGCCGCCCGGTCATAGCGAATGCTGGCCGCCAGCGCCGGAATGAAAAACGACCGCAGCGCCTGGTCGTGCGGCCCGTAGGAGGTCTTCAGGCGCAATTCTCGAAGCGCAGCCATACGCGTCCGGGCCGATCAGTCCTCGCCCTCGCCCTCTTCCTCTTCTTCCGTTTCTTCCCCCTCGGCCTCGCCACCCGGCAGCCCTTGCTGTTGGGCGACCTCGGGCGGCTCCGCGTCCTTGGGCGCAGGCAGGTCTTCCGC
>JBBIQF010000696.1:2480-2769 GCA_037442445.1 Planctomycetaceae bacterium | reverse complement strand
TCGAGCTGGGGATACAGCCGCGGCAGGTCCTTAGGCCAGGTACCCAACCAAGTAGAGAGCCATTCCGAACGCATAGGCACGCCCTCGCAAATGAGGCATTCGCCCCGGGTGCCAGGTGAAAACGCCCCGACCGGCCGAGCCAACCGATACCCTGCCGTGCGCCGCCCGCAGGCGGCAAGCCTCTCTCTTTTTCCAGCATTTCCGCCATTCTAGTTGCCGGCTTCCAGGGCCGCAACCAAGCCCGCCGTACGGCGCGCCGGGATTCGTGCGGCCGGAGCAGTGGGCCCCG
>JBBIQF010000696.1:0-2470 GCA_037442445.1 Planctomycetaceae bacterium | reverse complement strand
CCGGGGGCTCGCGCGCCCGGCTTGTGGTCCGGGCTGACGCCCCCGGCTCATGGTCCGGGGTGTCGCCGCTGGATTCCCCTTTGGCGACTTGAAGCCCCCAGCGCCAGGGCGGTATGCTCTGGTGCATGGCAGCACTTGGCGGAGACCTCAGGCGGCTTGCTTTTCGGAAACGGGTGTGACAGCCCCACAGCCGGAATCCCCGACAGCGCCCCGATTCGTGGTGGGGATCGATTTGGGAACGACCAATTCCGCGGTCGGGTATGTGGATTCTGCCGAGTCGCCGTGGCGCGTGCGGGTGTTTCCGGTGCCGCAACTGGTAGCGGCCGGGCAGGTGGAAGCCCGCGAGACCCTCCCCTCGTTCCACTACCAGCCGGCGCCGGGCGAGTTGGGTGCCGGCGCGATGCGTCTGCCGTGGAGCCGAGAGGAGCCCCAGTACGTGGTGGGTTTTTTCGCGCGCGACCAGGGGGCGCTTGCGCCGGGGCGGCTGGTGGTGTCGGCCAAGTCGTGGCTGAGCCATTCCGGGGTGGACCGCACAGCCCCCTTGTTGCCCTGGCATGGGGCGCCGGACGTGGAGCGGCTGTCGCCCGTGGAGGTCAGCGCCCGGTACCTAGAGCATATCCGCCAGGCATGGGATGCGCGATTTCCGGAGTATCCGCTGGCCGAGCAAGACGTGGTGCTGACGCTGCCGGCATCGTTCGACGAGGTGGCCCGCGAGCTGACCATCAAGGCCGCCGCCCGCGCGGGGCTGCCCCGCGTGGTGCTGATCGAGGAGCCGCAGGCGGCGTTCTACGCCTGGATTTACAAGCACGCCGCCGACTGGGAAAGCCTGGTCAATCCGGGCCAGAAAATCCTGGTCTGCGATATTGGCGGCGGCACGTCGGATTTCACGCTCATCCGGGTGCGGGCCGGCCAAGGGGGCAAGGTGCAGTTCCACCGGGTGGCGGTGGGCGAGCACTTGATTTTGGGGGGCGATAACCTCGACCTGGCACTGGCCCATCACCTGGAACGCCGCCTGGCGGGCGAGGGGAAGCTGGAACCCCGGCTGTGGTCCATCGTGGTCCGCCGCTGCCAGCGCGCCAAGGAAACCTTGCTGGGCCCTGAGGCGCCCGAGCGGCTGGTGGTGCATCTGCCGGGCAGCGGCTCGCGGGTCATCGGCGGTGGGCTCCAGGTGGAAGTCACGCAGGACGAGGCCCGGGAGGTGCTTTTGGACGGCTTTTTCCCGCACGTCGCGCTGGACGACAAGCCCGCCAGCCGGCGCAGCGGTTTCCAGGAGTTCGGCCTGCCTTATGCCCCCGATCCGGCGGTCACCCGCTACCTGGCGGCCTTCTTGACCGCCCATCGGCACGTCGCCCTGGACGATGATGCGCCTGCCGGCCATGACCCGGCCCGGCCCGACATCGTGCTCTTCAACGGCGGCGTGTTCGAGTCGCCCGCCATCCGCCAGCGCATGGTGGATGTGATTTCGAGCTGGTTCCGCCACACCGACCCGCGGTGGCAGCCGATCGTGCTGGATAACGACCGCCTGGACCTGGCCGTGGCCCGCGGGGCGGCCTATTACGGGATGGTGCGGCGGGGCGTGGGTGTGCGGATTGCCGCCGCCCTTGCCCGCACGTATTACCTGGGCGTGGAAAGCCAACCGCCGGCCGCTTTATGCGTGGTGCCCGCGGGGATCGAGCCGGGACACGACGTGGACCTGGCCTCGCGGCGATTCGACCTGCGGGTCTCCGAGCCGGTCGAGTTCCCCTTGTATGTCTCCAGCGTGCGCCTGACCGACAAACCGGGCGAACTGGTCCCGGTCGACCGCCAGCAGATGACCCCGTTGCCCCCTTTGCGCACCGTGCTGCGGACCTTGAAGAAGGGCGAGCCCACCCGGGTGTCGGTCGAACTCCACGCCCGGTTGACGGAGATCGGCACCCTGGATTTGTGGTGCAGCGAAACCGAAGGCCGGCGGACATGGCGGCTGCAATTCGACGTGCGTTCGGCCACGCAGACCGACATCGCCGCGCACGAGTCGGCCGCCGAGCAGCAAGGCATGATCGATGAGGCCGCCTGGGAGGTATGCCGGGCCTTGATCGAGGCCACGTTTGGCCCCCAGGGGACGGATCGGCCCGAGGGCCTGGTCAAGCGCCTGGCCGAGGCCCTGGCCATGGGCCGAAACGATTGGCCCACCTCGCTGTTGCGCCGCATGTGGGAAGCCCTAATCGAGACGGAAGCGGGGCGGCGGCGGAGCCCGGTGCACGAATCGCGATGGCTGAATCTGGTGGGGTTTGCGCTGCGCCCCGGTTATGGGCTGGCGGTGGACGACTCGCGCGTGGCCGAAACCTGGCGCCGCCTCCAGGGCAAGCTCATTCATCCGGCGCCCATGTGCCGGACGGAATGGTGGATCTTGTGGCGGCGGATTGCGGGGGGACTGACGGCTGGCCAGCAGCAGGCGCTGGCCGATCCTCTGCTGGCGCCCCTCCGGGCGTGG
>JBBIQF010000695.1:0-2782 GCA_037442445.1 Planctomycetaceae bacterium | reverse complement strand
TGGCCCGTTGCGTTGTGAGTAATCGCATGGCCGGCAAAGCGTTGCAGCGAGGCGCCATAGGCCACCGCCCGCAGAGGCGTGCAGAATTCCTCGTTTTCCGCCACCTACGGCCAGCAGAGGCAAATCTTTTTCGATTCTTCAATTCTTGGCGGCTTGAGGGCTGGCGCCGGGGAAGGGGCATGGCGGCGAACCCGCGGGCCATCTCCCCGAAGTCCCGAAGCGCAAAGTCGAGGTCGCTCTTGACCGGAGCCGCCCGGGCCGATACTGTCCGCACCTGCCGCTGGACGGCGGGGCGACGGATGGCCTCGGCCAGTCTAGACGGCCACCCTTGGAAACGCTGCCATGACCGCTGCGGACCCTCGCTCTAGTCCCCCCTCGGGCGGCACGCCGGGTGTCCCCCTGCTGGACCTCAAACGCCATTACGCACCCTTGCGCGACGAGATAGCCGCCGCCCTTTTGGCGGTGTGCGATAGCGGCGCGTTTGTCCTTGGCCCCGAGGTGCAGGCCCTGGAACAGCAGCTTGCCGGCTATTGCCAGGTGCGGCATGCGGTCGGCTGCGCCTCGGGCAGCGATGCGCTATTGCTGGCCTTAATGGCGTTGGAGATCGGGCCCGGCGACGAGGTGATCTTGCCCAGTTTTACCTTCTTCGCCACGGCCAGCGCGGTAACGCGGTTGGGGGCCCGGCCGGTGTTCGCCGACATCGACCCCGTGACGTTCAACATCGATCCCCGGCACGTGGAGCAGTTGGTAGGGCCTCGCACCCGGGCCATTTTGCCGGTGCATCTGTTCGGCCAGTGCGCGGAAATGGAGCCCATCCTGCGGATCGCCCAAGGCGCGGGGCTTGCGGTCATCGAGGATGCCGCCCAGGCCATCGGGGCGGAGTACGACGGCCGGCGGGCCGGTTCGATGGGCCACATCGGCTGTTTCAGCTTCTATCCCACCAAGAACTTGGGGGGCGCCGGCGACGGTGGAATGCTGACCACCAACGACGACGCGCTGGCCGAAAAACTCCGCCTGCTGCGGGTCCACGGCATGGCCCCCCGCTACTACCACAAGATCGTGGGCATCAACAGCCGGCTGGATAGCTTTCAGGCCGCGGTGCTCAACGTGAAGTTCCCCTACTTAGACCACTGGACCGCCCTTCGCCAAGCCAACGCCCAGCGGTACGCCGAACTTTTTGGCGCAGCCGGGTTGGACCGCATTCTGGGCTTGCCCCGGGCCCGCCCTTGGCGCCGCCACGTGTGGAATCAGTATGTGATCCGGGTGCCTGACGGCCGGCGCGATGCCTTGCGCCAATTCCTGGCCGAGGCCCACATCGCCACCGAAATCTACTACCCCCTGGGGCTTCACGCCCAAGAGTGCTTCCGCTACCTGGGCTATCGGCCGGGGGATCTGCCCGAGACCGAACAGGCGGCGGCCGAAGTGCTCGCCCTGCCCATCTTTCCCGAGCTGACCGAGCAGGAACAGCGGACCGTGGTCGATCGGATCGCCGAGTTCTACCGCCGCGCCGCGGGCGGACATTCCCTGGCCCCACCCAAGTTCCTCTCGCACCGGCAGACTCGCCCGCACCTGCCAAACACCGCTCCATAACCCCACGAACGGGTGGAATGCGCAGCGTTTTCTCCGCGGGGTCGCCACGACCTATCCTTGCGCGGAGGCCTGTATGGAGTGGATCGCGATAATGGGTGGGGCCGCTGCAGCCGTATGGGGGGTAGCCATTCTGGTCCGAGGCGGGCTTCTGGCCGGATGCCTGGCCGTCTTGGTCGCCGGCATCTGCTTTGGCTACCCTTGGATGCATTGGAAGTTGGGGCCGGTGGTGCTGACCACCGATCGGGTGCTTTGGGTGGCACTGGTGGCGCAATACGCCGTGTGGAGGCGGCTGGGGCTGGCCGATCCCAAACCCTGGCGTAAGGCCGACGCCGCCTTGGTGGCTTTGCTCGTTGTGCTGGGCGCCAGCACCGTGGCGCACGACTGGACGGCCGAGGGTTTTCAGCCGGCCGCCCGATTGGTTTTTTTCTATCTGCTTCCGGCCGGCCTGTACTGGGTGGCCCGGCAGGCACCCATAAGGGACGGAAGCATTCGGCTGATCCTGGGCACGTGGTCGGTCTTGGGGGTGTATCTGGCGGCGATGGCCGTGGCCGAGGCCGCCGGCTGGCACCAACTCGTGGTGCCGCGGTACATCGTGTCCTCGCAGTATCCGGAGTTTTTGGGGCGGGGGCGCGGCCCGCTGTTGAACCCGGTGGGCAACGGCATCCTCATGGCGACGGGCTTGGCGGCGGTGATGCTCGGGTGGCCGGCAGCCGGGCGATGGGGCAAGCTGGTGGTGGTGGCCGCGGCCGGGGGGATTGCCGCCGGGCTAGGGGCCACGCTGACGCGGAGCGTGTGGCTGGGCGGCCTGGCTACCGTTGCACTTGTCGTCGGACTTGCCGCGGGCCGGGCATGGCGCGGCGTGCTTGCGGTTGGTCTGGTGGCCGCGGTGCTTGTGGCGGCCGTGTCGAGCGAGCACCTCATCGCTTTCGAGCGCGATCGGGGCCTGTCGGCCCGCGAGACGGCCGAGTCGGTCCAGCTCCGCCCCATGTTGGCCGAGATCGCCTGGCGGATGTTCTGCGACCGGCCGATCCTGGGCTGCGGCTTCGGCCAGTATTTGAACGAAAACCGCGACTACCTGGCCGACCGCTCCTCCGATCGGCCCCTGGAAAAGGCCCGGCCTTATGTGCAACACAACCTGCTGTTGAGCCTGCTGGTGGAGACGGGGCTTTTGGGGGCAGGCCTTGCGGTAGTG
>JBBIQF010000694.1:0-2782 GCA_037442445.1 Planctomycetaceae bacterium | reverse complement strand
CGCGGCAGCGTCTGGCGGAATTGGAGGCGACGCGGCCGGAGGAGCTTGGGGCAGCCCAGGCCGAACTGGCCGAGGCCGAAGCCCAACTCGTCCAGCTCCAGGCCGAGTGGCGCCGGGCTGAGGAGCTCCGCCGGCAGAACGTGCTTTCGGCCCAAGACTGGGAACTGGCCGAAAGCCGCTACCGCGCCATGGAACAGCGTGTTCGGCGGTTGCGGCATACGTTGAAACTGCTGGAGGCTTCGCGCGACAAGCGGATTGCTGCGGCCCGGGCCGATGTCCAACAGGCCGCCGCCGAACTCAGCAAAGCCCAATGGCGCCTGAGCAAGTGCACCATCACCGCCCCGATCTCCGGCACCATTCTGAAAAAGAACGCCGAAGAGGGGAACCTGATCAACCCCATCGCGTTCAACGGATCGTACAGCCTTTGCGAGATGGCCAACCTGGCCGACCTGGAGGTCGAGCTTTCGATTCCCGAGCGGGAGATTGCCAAGGTCTCGCTGCATCAGAAGTGCCAGGTGCGGGCCGAGGCCTATCCCGACCGCGTGTACCAGGGCTATGTCTCGCGATTGATGCCCATCGCCGACCGGGGCAAGGGTGCTGTGCCCGTGCGGGTCAAGGTGCTCGTGCCGCCCGAAGAGGAAGGCATCTATCTGAAGCCGGAGATGGGGGCCGTCGTGGCGTTTTATGCGGAGAAGCACGAGCTTCGTGCAGAGAATCGCCAGCGTGATGCGGAGAAGCACGCGCCTGGTGCGGAAGAGCACCAGCAGCAGGCGAGTCCCGGGGCAGGCGGGACGGCAGCCACCGGCGCCGGGGATTCTCAGGAGAACAGCCGGCCATGAGTAGCCAACCTTCCGCCGCCCCTTTGGTCCGCGTGGTGGGCGTGCACAAGTTCTACCGCCGCGGCAGCGAGCGGATCGACGTGCTCAACGGCCTGACGCTCGACGTGGCCGAGGGCGAGTTCCTCGGGCTGATGGGCCCCAGCGGCTCGGGGAAGACCACGCTGTTGAACCTGATTGCCGGCCTGGATACGCCCAGCCAGGGGCAGATTTGGGTGGGCGACGCGCTGATCTCGGCGATGTCCGAGGCCCAGCTTGCCCGGTGGCGGACGCGGCACATCGGGTTCATCTTTCAGTTTTACCACCTGTTGCCGGTGCTCTCGGCATACGAGAACGTGGAACTGCCGCTGTTGCTCTTGGGGCTTTCGGCCTCCCAGCGGCGCCGCCAGGTGCTCAACGCCCTGGAACTGGTGGGGCTGGCCGATCGGCTGAAGCACCGGCCGGGCCAGCTCTCCGGCGGCCAGCAGCAGCGGGTGGGCATCGCCCGGGCGATTGTGACCGATCCCACCCTGATCGTGGCCGACGAACCCACCGGCGACCTCGATGCCCGGTCGGCCGAGGAAATCCTGGACCTGTTGTGCGAGATCCGGGCCGCCTTGGGCAAGACCATCCTGTTGGTGACGCACGACCCCCGGGCGGCGGTCCGGGCCGACCGGCTCCTGCACCTCGATAAGGGCCTGTTGGTCGAGCACGCCCCGGCACTGAGCACGCCATGAAGTTCCTGCTCCTCATCGCCAAAAACCTGCGGCGCAATCCCCTCCGCACGCTGTTGACCGCGCTGGGCACCATGATGCTGGTGCTGGTGGTCACCCTGGTGTGGAGCGTGCTGTGGTTCCTCGATCAGGCCACCGCGCAGCGGAGCGAGAACTTCAAGGCCATCGTGACCGAACGCTGGTCCATCCCCAGCCGCATGCCGTATTCCTATGCGGCGACGCTGCGCGAGGGGGCCGCCCGCGCCCCCGGCGATATCCGCCCCCTGGACTGGATGACCTGGCAGTTCTATGTGGGCACCGTCGAGCCTTCGCCGCAAAAGATCAGCCTGGACAACATGGTGTTCGTCGTGGCCATCGACCCCGACAAGGCCCTCACCATGCTCGAAGGCATGGACCTGCTTACCCCCGAGCAGCATCGCGAAATGGAAGAGATCGTGGCCAAGGCCAAGGTCAACAAGCAGGGCATCGTGATGGGCCGGACCCAGATGGCCCGGCTGAACAAGCGGGTGGGCGAACGCATCAACCTGTATGGCCTGAGCAACTTCAAGGGGTTGGACTTCGAGTTCGAGATTCTGGGGCAGTTTCCGCCAGGGCGCTACGACGGCTTGGCCGCCATGCACGTCGATTACTTCAACAGCCAGATGGATGCCTATCCGTCGCGCCACGGGGGGCGGAAACATCCCCTGGCCGAGCGAAGCCTGAACATCGTGTGGCTCAAAGTGCCCGACAACCAGGCGTTCAATCGCATTGCCGCGCAGATCGAATCCTCGCCGCTGTACAGCAGCCCGCCGGTGAAGGTCGAAACCCTTTCGTCCGGGGTGGGCACCTTCATGGAGGCCTTTCGCGACCTGCTTTGGGGGCTGCGCTGGGTGCTGACCCCGGCGTGCCTGGTGACCTTATCGCTGGTGATCGCCACGGCCATCAGCATCAGCGTGCGCGAACGCCAGCTCGAGTTCGCGGTGCTGAAGGTGCTGGGTTTCCGTCCCGGCCAGATCGTGTTGCTGGTGGTGGGCGAGGCGCTGGTGCTGGGCGTAAGCGTGGGCCTGGCCACGGCCGCCGGGCTGTTCGCTCTGGTCAATTGGTACCTGGAAGGCATCCGTTTTCCCATCGGCTTCTTCGACGTGTTCTTCGTGCCGCCGATGGGTGTGGCGGTAGGGGCGGCCGTGGGGGCGCTAACGGCGCTGGCCGGCAGCCTGGTCCCGGCGTGGTCCGCGCGCAACGTGAAGGTGGCCG
>JBBIQF010000693.1:0-2802 GCA_037442445.1 Planctomycetaceae bacterium | reverse complement strand
GACGCCAGCAGGTCGCCCGTGAAGCACGACGAGTGCAGCCGCACCAGCGGCGCAGCCACGGCGGTGGGGTCCCCCAGCACGATGGCCAGCGGCTCCTGCGCGTCGTACTTCACCCCATAGACGATCAACCGCCCCACGCCGTATTTGGTGGGCAAGCGACAATCGGCCTGGCGATACACCAGCCGCTCGCTCCGCCGGCGATACCGAATAAGCTCCTCGATAGTGATGATTTCCAGGCCGAACTTCTGCGCCAAGCCAAACAAATAGTCGCGGTTGGCCCGGTCGCCATTGTCGTCCAGAATCTCGATGAGCACCCCCGCGGGCTGCAGCCCCGCCAATCGGGTGAGGTCCACCGCCGCTTCGGTGTGGCCTGCACGCCGAAGTACCCCCCCCTCCTTGGCCATCAGCGGGAACAGATGGCCGGGGCGGACGAAATCGCTTGGCCGGCTGTTCGGGTCCAGGATCGCCCGGATGGTGGTCGCCCGCTCCTGGGCCGTGATGCCGGTCCGGCAGCTCCGGTGGTCCACCGGTACCGTGAAGTTGGTGCCCAACGGGGCCGTATTCTCGGGCACCATGGGGGTGAGGTTCAACCGCTGGCACACGTCCGGCAAGACCGGCATGCAAAGCTGGCCCCGGCCGTGGGCGATCATGAAGTTGACGATCTCGGGCGTAACCTTCTCGGCCGCGCAAATGAAATCTCCTTCATTCTCGCGGTCTTCCGAATCGATGACGATGACGATCTCGCCACGCGCGATGGCGTCGATGGCGGCATCGATGGTCGAAAGCTGGTAGGAGCCCGACAAGGCAAACTCCTCGGTCACGGACCCGAACCTTGCCCATGCAATCCTCACCGCCCCTTGTTTGATTGTAAAACTGGGGCAGACCGGCTGCTAGTGCAGCCTCCCGGCTGTCATTCCCTACTGCCAAGTGGGCATCACCAACCCGCACGTTGGGGAAATACCGCGGCGCAGCGCGAGCACCGGATTCGGTCCATTATGGCCCACCCTCACCCGGCAGGCCGGATGCGCACACGGTCGGCCTCGACGGTGATAATCGCGCCCCGCGCCAGTTCCTCCCCATATCGCGTAAGCACGTGCTGGGAAATCGCGGCCTGCCGGCGTGCGCTGATGTTCACAAGGCGCACGATACCGCAGTGCGGCAAGCTTCGCCGGATCGCCAATTCGCCGAAATCCTTATCGAGAGTGACCAGCACTCGCTGTTCTCGGTGCGCCATTGCCAGGATTTCTTCGTCACCTGGGTCCTGGCGCAATTCGCCGGTCCACAGCACATCATGCCCGGCTGCCTCAAGTTCAGCCTTGACGCCGCCCCAGACGCAGGTATCCAGCAACAGCTTCATCCGGCCGACTCGATCTTGAGAGGCTCGATCCGTTCATGCCCGACCATCCGGCGGGCGTAGACGAGGCACGCCTGGATGTCTTCCATTTCCAGCCAGGGGTAGCCCTGCAACAAGACTTCTGGAGTATCGCCGGCGGCGAGCATACCCAGCACGTGCTCCACCGCGAGCCGGCGGCCACGAATGATCGGCTTCCCGCCGAAGATGTTCGGGTTCACCGTGATGCGTTCCAGAAGTTTCTGCTCGTCCATCGTTCATCCCCTGCTACCGATAGCCTACGGATGGATGATTCTGTTGGCCCTCAGACAGTGCAAAACGGTGTTGGGTGCCACGGTGCCGCACCCGCCCAAGCGTGTGCCCCCGGAGAATCGCGCAGAGTTCCGGGCCCAATGCCGCGCGACGTTTCCTGCCGCGCTCCCATTAGTGTAGCCTATCCAAGGCCGGAATGCCCCCTCAAGGACTCCGCATGACTGGCCAGCGAAGACGAAGCCTCCGCAACGGCGGCGGGGCTCGCGGCAAGCGGCGGCCAAGGCTAAGATGGTGCGGCGGGCTGCCGGTTGGCTTTCCATGTTCGCAAGATATGCCTGCCGCGATGTGCAGCGCCGTGCCGCGCACGGGCCCCGGGTGCCCCGCGCCGGTTCGAGGCCGGGTGCGGTCCCACGGGCCAAGGGGCCGGCGCCTGGCCGGCTTGGTGGCGGAGCGGCCGGCCGTGGGAGACACCGGCGGTCCCATTCGGCGCGTACCGCATCTGCAACCGTCGCTTTCCGGGAGCCCATCCCATGTATGCAATCTTCACCCAGCGTAGGCTTTGCGGCCTTGTGGCCATGGTGGCGATCGCAGGGGCCTCCGCCGTCGCCACCGCAGGGGCCTGCGCCGTCGCCGATGACGCGGGGCGGATTCAGCCCTGGCCCAAGAATCCCCGGTACTGGCAGTACAAAGGCCGGCCGGTGCTGCTGTTGGGCGGGAGCAAGGATGACAACCTTTTCCAGATTCCGGACCTGGAAGCCCATCTGGACGAGATTCAGAAGGCCGGCGGCAACTACATCCGCAACACGATGAGCGACCGCAAGGACAAGGGGTTCGAGGTGTATCCCTTTTTCCGCCTGCCCGACGGCCGGTATGACCTCAGGCGGTGGAACGACGAGTACTGGCGGCGGTTCGAGAACATGCTTCGCGGCACGGCCCGGCGGGACATCATCGTGCAGATCGAGGTGTGGGACCGGTTCGACTATTCCCGCGAGAACTGGCTGGTCCACCCGTACAACCCGAAGAACAACGTGAATTACAGTTATGCGGAATCGGGCTTTGCCGAGCGGTATCCGGACCATCCGGGGGCCAACCGGCAGCCCTTCTTCTTTACGACGCCTGGCCAGCCGAACAACCGCGTCGGGCTGGAGTACCCACAGCGGATTGTCGACAAGATGCTGTCCTACACGCTTCTGTACGAC
>JBBIQF010000692.1:0-2804 GCA_037442445.1 Planctomycetaceae bacterium | reverse complement strand
TCGGGCCGGACAAGAACGTCGCCTGGAAGGTCCCGCTCCCCGGTCCCGGCCCGGCCAGCCCCATCGTGGTCAAGGGGTTGGTCATCGTTACCGCCGCCAGCGGGCCAAGGCAAGACCGCCTGCACGTCCTGGCGTTTGATGCCGCCGATGGCCGGCTGCGGTGGCATCGCCAACTGTGGGCCACCGGGCACGTGGTCTTTAACCCCTTCGGCGGCGTGGCCGCCCCAACCCCCTCCAGCGACGGCCGGCTGGTCGTGGCGCTGTTTTCCTCCAACGACCTCGTGTGCTTCGACCTGGAGGGGAACCTCCGCTGGCTTCGCGGGCTGGCCCTGGAATCGCCCATGACCCGCAACGACGTGGGCATGGCCTCGTCGCCGCTGATCGTGGGCGATACTGTGGTGGCACAACTGGAGTGCCCGGCCGAGTCGTTCGCCACCGGGCTGGACCTGGCCGACGGCCGGACCCTCTGGCGCCTGCCCCGCGAAGCCACCGGCTGCTGGACCTCGCCGACGCTTCTTCCCGGCCCTGCGCCGGGCAAAGACCTGGTGCTACTGCAATCGCGTTCCGAGTTGACCGCCCACGAACCCCGCACCGGCCGGCAGGTGTGGCGCTTCGAGGCCGCCTGCTCGACCGTCTCGTCCCCCGCGGTGGCCGGCGGCATCATCTTCGTCCCCACCGATGGGATCACGGCCCTGCGGTTCGACTGGCAATCGGGCCGGCTGGCCACCCTCTGGCAGGAACGCGCGTTGCGGTGCGTCAATGCCAGCCCGGTGGTGCACGCCGGACGCATCTATACCATCAAGTCGCCGGCCATCCTCGTCTGCGGCGACGCGCAGACCGGCAAGGTCCTCTGGCAACTCCGCTTGCGGGGCTCCATCTGGGCCACGCCCGCCATTGCTGCCGGACACCTGTATGCCGTCAGCCACGAAGGTTTGGTACAGGTCGTGCGCCTCGACGATCGGGGTGAATTGGCAGGCACTGGGCAGCTCGATGCCGGCGTGCTGGCCTCGCCCGCCGTGGCCGACGGTGCGATCTACTTCCGCACCAGGTCCACGCTCTGGAAGATCGCCCACGGGTCCAGCCCGGCCCGCGGCGAGAAATGAGTGACGTGGTCGGCTTGAGGCACGCTGGCCGCAACCAGCCCGCCCGGTACGCCGCAGGGACCGTGTCAACGGGGCAACCGGTGTCCAAGCCGCCGGCACCCGCCCGGCACGTCCCGGGGGCCAGGGCACCTTGGCTCTGCGCCCGGCCGGCAATCTCTACCAGCTCAGCATGATTCCGGCAAAGGGCCCGTGGTACACCGCCCGGCCTTCGCTCTGCAATTGCGCCGGGCCTTGCGTGAGGATGTTGATGTCGCGGTTGAAGTTCTCGGCCGCCAGGGCCAATCCATCCAGCCAGATGGCCTGGTAGCCCAGGCGCGTGGTGAAAAACGGCGACCAGCGGTACACGAACGTCAGCGACAAATCGCCCACAAAGGTCGTTACATCCTCCTTGCGGCTGTCCTCGTGCGTAAACTCGTCGGGAAACTCCGTGTACCGGTAGAAAGTCGCCTGGCCCGCCCGGTTGTTGCACACCGCCCCCTTGATCTCGAAGTTGATCCACCAGCGGTTCTCGGCGTAGAACTCCAGCATGGCCCCGATCTGCGGCCCCAAGAGGGCATTGTCGGTATCGATGCGGACCTCGTTGATGGCGCCGGTGGGAGCGGGAAGGCTCGACTCGGTGCGGTATTGGAACTGCTCGGGCAGGTCCATGTAGCGGACGCCCACCAGGATAGAACCGGTCAGCCGCCCCGGCCGGATAGGCAGCGCCCGCCGGATATTCAGTTCCGCGTTTTGGAGCGAGGACGCATAGCGGATGGCGGCAAAGTTGTTGTAATCCAGGCCGATAAGCGGCGGATCGCCGAAGTTCGTAAAAGGCGAAAACAGATTCCCCGTGCCTCCTTGATCGTTGGGCGCCGTGTTGCGAATCTCGCGGCCTTTATCCCATTCGCTGACGAAGAAGTACAGCCCCTCGATCTGGAGGCAGTCGCCGAAGGTGTGGCCTGCCAATATCCGGGCGCCGCTGCGCAGGTCCATATCCAGATCGGCTGTGGAAAGCGCAACAGCCGTCGGCGTATTCACTGTGGCCGCATCGAAACGCCCCCGATCGTCCCGCCGGATGGCCAGGGCGTCGCCCTGCACGTACCACGGGCATCGGGGGGGCCGCATGTAGAACTCCAACTCGTCCGGACACGCCGACTTGACCGGATCGCGGGTGGCCGGCGGGCACGGGTCGGGGCAGGGCTCCGGCGGAGGGATCGGCACCTGGGCTTGCGCTTGCCCGCCCGGCAGGCCCCAATTAGCAACGGCTAGGATCACGAATGCGGACAGCACCCAGAGGCTTCTCATAGCAGCGGCCCAAGTCCCTAAAAGGGGGTGAGCGGCCGAAGGTACGGCTTCGCTCTCCTTTATTCGGCCGTCTCGGGCCGCATCATCAGAAGATTCGCTACAATCGGTAAACTTTGCCGGAGCCGGTCGCCGCCTGCAGATTCCCTACTTTTTCTATCCGCCCCAAACCGCGGCGACGTGCCGCCCCGTGGGGCAGCAGCCGGGCCTAAGAGCCGGGCCCGTAAGGGCCCGGTGTGAACAGAGGCAAGGGGCCAGATGACGGGGTACCAGCCGGGTCCGTAAGGCCCGGGTGGGGCTGGCCCTCGACCCACGCCCGTTTGCGGGCGTTTGCGGCCTGCTCTGGCGCGCCTTGCCGAGGGTATTTGGCCTGAAGGCCGGTGACCCACGCCCGTTTACGGGCGTTTGCCGCCGCAGGCG
>JBBIQF010000691.1:0-2815 GCA_037442445.1 Planctomycetaceae bacterium | reverse complement strand
CCTCGCGAATCTTTTGCTCCAGCTTGCGGCCCTCTTCGCCGATCTCGCGGAATCCCGCCGAGATGATCACCACCCCGCGCGTGCCCACCTCGCCCAAACTGCGAATGAGCCCCGGCACCGTTGCGGCAGGGGTGCAGATAACCGCCAAGTCAGGGGGGTTCGGGAGACTGGCCACGTCCTTGTACGCCTGAATCCCTTGGACCGACTCGCGATTGGGATTGACGGGGTAGACGACCCCCCTAAAGCCGGATCCCACCAGGTTGCGGAGCCCGGTATACCCCACGCTTGTAGGGGTATCGCTTGCACCGATAACGGCAACCCGGCGGGGGTCGAAGATCTTGTCCAGGTTCAGGGTACTCACTTCACACTCCTGAGCTGCCAGAAGATGGGCAAGCCGGGCCGAGTAGGCGGGCCAAGCCCTCATATACTATGTCGGGAAACATAACGTATTCGTTAAAGATTGCGTAGTTGGGCCAGATTCCAGCGTTCCTGAGGGAAAAAACGTTCGCACCCGCCAAGCGCATCGCACCGGTTGAACTCTTGCCCAACTGACCATCCCCCTTGATTGTAGCCTACCGCCCGCCTGCTGGCGCTCGCCCTTGGCACCCCTCCCGCCAGCACCGGGCTGCCATTAGAATGGCCAGGCGTCGCTTTCCTGCTTCTTGCCGGGCTGCCCGAACGGAATCGTCGTGATGAGCCGACCGATCGACGTGGAAGGAGAACTCGTCCGCCGGGCGCGGGCGGGCGATTTCGAGGCCTTCGAGGCACTCGTGGCCCGCTACGAGCGCCGGGTGTATGGGCTGGCCCTCCGCATCGTTCGCCACCGGCAGGATGCCGAGGAAGTGGTGCAGCAAACCTTTCTGAGCGTGATCGAACACCTGGCGGGCTTCCGCGAGGAGGCCTCCTTCTACACCTGGCTCATGCGGATCGCCACCAATCATGCCCTGGCACTGCTCCGCAAGCGGAGCAACCGTGCCACCGTGGCCTTGCGGGATGACATTGCCTCCGACGAAGGCGAGGGCCTGCCACGCCCCGAGTTCATTGCCCAATGGCGGGAAACTCCCGACGAAATCGCCCACCGCCGCGAGGTCCGAAAGGTCCTGGACGAAGCCTTGGACGGACTCGACGAGAAGTACCGCCTGGTGTTTTTGCTCCGCGATGTCGAGGGTCTTTCGACGGCCGAGACGGCCGAGGCCCTGGGCATCTCCGAAGCCAACGTGAAGGTCCGGTTACTGCGGGCCCGATTGATGCTCCGCGAAAAACTGACCCGCATGTTCGGCGACGAGGCGAAGCGCCTGGCGCCGCATGCGCACGAATGAGCCAAAGAGCGGGGCCACACACCGCATGGCCAGACTGTCGGCGCGCCCGCCTCTTGCCGACCGGTCCTCCCAAGATCTCCCAAGATGTTGAAAAGGCCCGGCAGCGGGGCCATTCGGGCAGAGTGTCCGGCGCCGTGGCGTGACACGCCCAAGTTGCCAGAAAACGCAGTGGACACGCCGGCCCGATTTCGGGTACTCTCCGCCAGAAAGCGATGGCCCACGGAGGAGAAGTTTCGGTCCCAGGGAGGGGTAACCGATGCGCGTTTTTCGGTTGGGGGGATGGTTGGCTTGGCTGGCCATGATGGCCTGCGCGGGCTGCAATCGAGATGCCTGGATGGCACAAGGGGATCGGCCGACACCCACTGCACCGCCGGGGGGAGTGCAGGCGGCTGGGTCCACCGCTGGCGAATCGAAGAGCCCTGCCGGGCAGAAGGTCCGGTTCATTACCGATTACCGCGAGGGGCTGGAACGCGCGCTGGCCGAAAAACGCCCGGTGCTCATATTCTTTACCGCCAAGTGGTGCCGCTTTTGCGCCCAGATGCAGCGCGATGCGCTGAGCGACCCACGCGTCGTGCGGTTGTCCGAGGAGTTCGTGTGCGTGCTGGTCGACGCCGATGAAGCCCCGGAATTGTGTGCCGAGTTTGGAGTCCGGGCCTACCCGACCGTGCAATTTGTGTTGCCCGATGGTGGCCGGCTGACCCGCCTGGTGGGCCGAAACTCGCCCGAGGAACTGGCCACCCACATGCAGGCGGTGTTGCGTGCGGCGGCCCATCGGTTGGCCGCCCGGCCCGGCAGCATCATCCAATAGCCCCCTAACCCGTGGGAACCTGTGGAGGCCTGGAGGGACGCTCAGTCGCGTGCATAACGCCCCTAACCGGTGGGAACCACGGAAGCCTGGAGGGACGCGCTCCGTCGCGTCCTTGGGGCCCCCTAATCCGTGGGGACGAGGGACGGGTTTGCAATGCTTTCCAATCCTTCCTATTCTTCCGATTTTCCGCAGTTTTGCATAACAGCTTGTTACCTAGCCCCTGGTAAGGCTACTATTCGGGGGTCGAAGCCATGAATCGCACAAGCGGTGTGTTGACGCCTGAGATCGCGGGCCAGCCGGCCAAGCCGCCGGCTCCTTCGGAGAGCGACCGCGACCCCGGGCAGGCGAAATCCAAGGAACCCCCCGCCGGATACCGCGATCGCCCCTGGATTCCCCGCTTCTGGGACGGCATGAACCTGGGTGGGTGGCTCCATCTGTTGGGGCGCAACCGGTTTCGGATAGCGCCTCGGCGGTGGCCCATGGCCACGATCATCACCTGCTGCACCGCCTTGAACACCGTCCTGGCCGCGGCCCAGCGGGCCCTATGGGGGAGGCGAATCGCCCAAACGCCTCTGGGCGACGACCCGATTTTCATCATCGGCCATTGGCGATCGGGCACCACGCTGTTGCACGAGCTGCTGGTCCAAGACCCCCGGCACAGCTTCCCCAGCACCTATGCGTGCTTTGC
>JBBIQF010000690.1:0-2857 GCA_037442445.1 Planctomycetaceae bacterium | reverse complement strand
AGCGGGAAGGACTTCGACGACCGGGGCCGGCTGTCCTCGGGCGCGAAGTGGCTCGACGAGGCCGCCGCCCGCTCGCTGGCCGAGGCGCTCCAGGGGCGCGACTTCGTCGTCAAGAGCCAGGAGAAGAAGCCCTACCGCAGCTCGCCCAACCGGTTGAGGTCCACCTGCTTGCCCACGACCAATAGCAGTTGGTCCTCGCGCAGGCGGAAATCGCCGCCGGGAAAGACCTCCAGCTTGCCGGCCAGGGCATCTTTGACCGCCAGGACCCACACATTGTACCGCTGGCGGAGGTTCGTATCCTTCAGGGCCATTCCCGAAAGCGAATCGGGCACCGCCATCTCGGCGATGCTGTAGTCGGGGTCGATGGGGATGAAGTCCAGCACGTTGGGCCAGGTCATGCGGTCGGCCAGTTCCCGGGCGACTTCGATTTCCGGAAACACGACACGCTCGACGCCCAGGTGCTTGAGGATTTTGCCGTGTTCTTCGGTCACGCCTTTGACGATGACCCGGCGGGCGCCCAGTTCCTTGCAGTGCAAGGCGGCCAGCAACGAGTGCGCTATATCCTCGCCCAGGCTGATGAACACGGCGTGGGCGTCGCGCAGGCCGAGCTGCTGGAGCGTGTCGCGGTCCGTGGCGTCGCCGATGACCGCTTCGTGCAGCCGGTCCTTGATTTCCTCGACCCGGTCCCGGCGGAGGTCCAGGCCGGTCACGCGGCATTCGTTCTCGTGGAGGCGTGTGGCCAGGGCCGTTCCGAACGACCCCAGGCCGATGACGACAAATCGCTTGGTTTCCGCCATGGTCTTACCCCAGCAACGGTTCTTCTTGTGGGTACTCCAGCGCGCGGCGCCGTTCGGCCAGCGACAGGGCGGCGAAGACGGTAATCGGCCCCAGCCGGCCCAAAAACATCAGTCCAATCAACAAGAACTGCCCCACTGCCGAAAGATACGGGGTGATGCCGGTGCTCAAGCCCACGGTACACAAGGCCGACACCACCTCGAACATCGTATCCAGGAATATCCGGTCGGGATGCCCGCCCGGGGCGTTGGGGTTCTCGATGGCCATCAGGGGCAGTACGGCCGCGATGACCACCGAGGTGAAGAGCACCGCGGTGGTGGTCGCGCGGGCGATGCTTTCCGGCGGGAGGGTCCTGCCGAACACGTTCACCCTCCGGTAGCCCCAAAACGTCTTCCACGCCCGGATGACCAGCACCATCAGCGTCGTAACCTTCAGCCCACCTGCCGTGGAGCACGGCCCGGCCCCGACGAACATCAGCAGGATGAGCACGAACAAGGTGGCGTGGTTCAGCGCGCCGATATCCACGCTGTTGAACCCGGCTGTCCGCGGCACGACGGCGTGGAAAAACGCCACTAACAGCTTCTTGTCCAGCGGTATTCCGGCAAGTGCCCCGTGCCATTCCAACACCAGGAACAGGACCGTGCCCAGAAGCAGTAGGGCGGCCGTGCCCAACAGCATCAGCTTGGTATGCAGGTGGAGGCGCTGCCAGCCGGTCTGCCACCCGTTGCCCCAGACGGCTTTGAGGTCCAACAGCACCGGGTAGCCGATTCCCCCCACGATCACCAATAGCGCCACGGTCAGGCATGTGACCGCGTCCTCTCGATACGCCACCAAATTATTCTCGGGCAGCGCAAAGCCGGCATTGCAGAACGCCGAGACCGCATGGAACAGGGCGTGCCACAAGGCGGGGCCGGCCGGCATCTCCAACAGATTGCGGGCGGCCAGCACCGCAAACCCCAGCGCCTCGATGCACAGGGTCAGGCCGAGCACATGGTGCAGCAGGCTGCGCAAGTCGGTGGTGGGGTCGGCGCCGAAGGTTTCGGCCAGCAAGGCCCGGTGCCGCAACCCCTCGTGCCCCCCCAACCGGAAGGTGATGAACGTCGTCACCGTCATGATCCCGATGCCGCCAAGCTGGATCAGCAGCAGGATGACGGCCTGGCCCAATAACGAAAAATCGCTTCCGGTCTGGCGGACCGTCAGCCCGGTAACGCATGTCGCGCTGGTAGCCGTGAACAAAGCCTCGCGGAAAGCGATCGGTGGGCGCCCCTCGGCCGCGCACCGCGGGTGCCACAGGACCAGCGCTCCGAGCAGTATCAGCCCCACATACCAGGCGAACGAGGCCCGCGCGGGATACCGCGCCACGCGGCCTGCAAGCTCCACCACGTTTCACAACCTCGTGTTGCGTTATGGACCGAAATCTCCACGCCGTGCATCGTCGCCCGGCCGCACCTCCCGGGAAATCGAGGCACCAGAAAGAGTAGACTGTAGAATCCGGCGGGCGACAAGGCTTATGGCTCTATAAGGGGGTGCAGTCCCACCCGATATATCCCTCTACTGGCCTTGTTCTGCCCCTGCGACGGAAGGTCCACGCCCCCGGGGCGGACTAGCCCGCCGCTGGACCTACTTCTCGCAACAACCTTTGCTTCCCTGCAAGGTAACATCTGACCCCATAGTCGGGGGGGGTTCGCGGAGCGCTTATCGGTGCTCGGTGGCGCAAAACCCTCAAGCGCGGCGGAAGCGGTACAGAAACAGCCACAGCCCCCCGGCCGCACACAGAATGAGCACGCTGAACACCTGGCCGATGCTCAAGTGCGTGATCCATACCTTGGGTTCGTCGGTACGGATTTGCTCCATGAGGAAGCGGGTGATGGGGTACACGGTAAGGAGGACGGCCAGCAGCTCGCCGTCTCGCCGCCGGAACCGGTCATACGCCAACAGGAACGCGCACAGCACCAGGGCATCGATCGAGCTGTAAAGCTGGGTGGGGTGGACGGGCAAGGAGCGGTGGGGGAGCGGTTGGACTCGCCATCGGGCCGGCTCTGGCCGGCCGCGGACACGAACT
>JBBIQF010000689.1:0-2857 GCA_037442445.1 Planctomycetaceae bacterium | reverse complement strand
TTCTACCCGCCGTTGCTGCTGCTGGAAGGCTCTGGCGGCAACGTCGCGCCGGATGACGAGGACGACGAGGAACTGGTCCGCGGCGGCACCGCGCTACTGCTGGACGACGAGGACGAAGAGGTCCGCGGTTTCCATTGGCTGGACGACGAAGAACTGCTGGACGACATCGCTTGCTCCTGACAAAAAGGACAAACACCCATTCAAGACGAAGTACATTAGCGGCTTTGCCCCATCCCATGCTCGCCACCCCACTGCTCCACAAAGGCCGCGTGTCGCATGTCCGGCGCCCCTTGGTGCATCAGGTTGTGGTAGGCGTACACCCAGCCGGTCTTGGTGGTTCCATCGACAAAGCCGCTGGCGTCGGGAGGGCGGGGGATGTTCCATCCGGCCAAGATGCGGTGGGGCATGTGCTGGTGGAAGAGCCGGCTGGCAGTCTGTTCGAGTTCCCAGATGCCGATCTTGGGCGGGCAGAGGCGGAGGATTTCGGCCAGGGTTTGGCAGCGCCAGATGGCGGCTTGGAGATTGACGCTGTACTCCCAGGGGCCGAAGACGACCATTTCGGGCCGGCCCCGGTACAACCCGGCCGGCTCCGGCGGCTGCCATGTCAGCGCGAAGCTGGCGACGTGGGGATCGTCGCGCATGGCCTGGCAGGCCAGGGCCACCGCCCGGGTATCGACCGGCTGGAACAAGGCGTAATCGTCCAGCGTCAAGAGCACCAGCTCGCCGGTCGCGTGGCGGGTCAGATACGCCAGGGCCCGTTCGACCCAGGCCATTTCCGAATCGTCTCCCAGCGGAATCCTGCGGAACCGGGCCGACGTGGCGGCTTCGCTTGGGCCTGCCGGGCCGAAATCCGGGGGCAGTTCCGGGGCGACCCGGCCGTGGGTGATGTCCACCGGGGGATGCTCGGGCCAGTATTGCTGGAGCAATCGCAAGCACAGCGCCGCTGCGTGGGCGTAGCGGTCGCAGGTCGGCATCCAGATGCGCAGCGGGCCGGGGTCGGTCAGCCCGCGGTGGATGGCCGACCACATCTCCGGCGAGATGCCGTGGGCGGTGATGATGGCGTTATCGGGCTGCGGTGCCAGGCCGGTCCCGCGCGTGAAGCCTTGGAACGCCGTATCGGCCACCAGGCCGACGCCGTGGGCTTGGAGGCACTGGCCTACCAGTTCGTCCTCGTTACCCCAGGCGGCGTCGAGGTGCTCGGCCACCAGGGCCGCCGCTCGCCGGCTGAGGAAATAGCCGCCACCGCCGCTGGCGTATCCGGCATACGGGCCGCCCGCGTAGTCGAACTCCCGGCCCACCGGGTAGTTGGCCAGCCGGGCCAGATCCACGTAGGTATCGTCGTCGCATTTGAACAGGTAGTCGAAGTCTGCGTGGCGCAGCGCCCACTGGCAGAAGCCGCGGGTTTTTTGGGGCAGGCTGGCATAATCGTCCGGGCAGGGCAGATAGAGCACGTCGCCTTGGCGCCGGAACTCGCCGGCGCCGCCCACCAGAAACACATAGTCGATGCCCTGGCGCGGGGCATGGACCAGCCAGGTGCGGCGGCACCGCTCGGCCCGCTCGGCCATGCGCGGGGTATGCAGAATGCCCAACAAAATCCTTGGCCGCGGCCGAATGCCGCCGCTAGGAACCGCTGCGGGGGCGCCGTCGAGCTTTTGGGTCATCATGGGGCGTAAGTCTCCTCTGGGATGGGGTGGTTTGGCCGGGCCGATGGCCATGCTGCCGATGGGCTGCCTTGGCTTGCGTTTGGGACGCCGGAGGTACCAGGCCGCCAACCCAAGGCCGCCGGCTCTATGGGCTGCGAATTTCTGCGTGATTCTTGTCCAGGGCCAGCAGCTTGCGGCCGGGCATGGGCCAGCTTTCCGGGCAGCAGTATTCTGGCGGAAGGACCACGGTGGGGGGCCGATCCAGACAATACCGGTTCCAGTGGGATTCGTCGTGCCAGATGGCCACCAGGTCTCGCCGCAGGTCGTCGTCGATGGCCTGGCGCATGGCCTGGGCCGCGGCCAGGTAATCGTCGGTGCGGCCGCCCTGGAAACCGCCCGCGTAATAATGGGTGCCCAGCCCCGGCGGGATGTAGGCCCGCGATTCGGGCCGCCGCTCGTAGGTGAACTCGCAGGCCGGCTTGCCGCAAAAGCCCGGGTGCAATACGGCGACTCGCTGGCCCAGCACCTCTTCGCCCACCGGGGCGACGAATCGCATGTCGGCGTCGCAGTAGAACACGTAATCGCATGGCTGAAGTCGGCCTTGGGCCGCCAGCAGGGTGTGGTAGCGGTACAGGGTGGGGCCTGGCCAGGGGCGATGGGCGATGGCCACCCAATCGCAGCGGACCGGCGGCGGTGCGTCGGAGAACAACACCAGCCGAAGATCGTGCCCGGCCAGGAAGAACCGCTGTGCGGACTCCCACAGCGGGCCCACGAAACGGCCGTACTTGCCGGTGGCGATGACGCAGAATGCGATTCGCATGGTGGGGCAGTTCTCCGCGAGAGGTCGGGCAATGGCTGGCCGGCGAGGCGAGCCGGTTTCATGAGCGGGCCAGTCGCTGGAACACCCGGCGCCAGGCGGCCCAGAGGAGTTCGGGGTTGGCCAGCTCGTCTTCCAAGGCGCGGCGAGCGCGGGCGGCCATGCGCAGCCGAAGGTCTTCGTCATAACCCAGCCGGGCGGTGTAGTAGGCCAGCTCGTGGTCATTGGAGGCCAGAAAACCGGTGCGCCCGTGGCGGATCATTTCGCGCCAGCCCCATTGGTTCTGGACGACCACGGGGACGCCGGAGGCCATGGCCTCCAGGCCGGAGCGCGGCCAGTTTTCGGCCGCCCCGCCGTTGATCTGCAGCATGACGTGCAGGCGCTGGAAGAAGGCGGG
>JBBIQF010000688.1:0-2857 GCA_037442445.1 Planctomycetaceae bacterium | reverse complement strand
CGATCGCCAGCGCCGCGACTTCGAAATGGGAATGTGGTCCTATCTCCGTGGCCAATGGCGGCTGGGCGGGTGGTGGTACTATTACCTCTATGGCCTGCTGATCAAAGAGCCCTTGGGCGTTATTGCGTTGCTCATTCTGGCGATGGGATTGCCCTGGGGCCTGCGAGGGCGGTCGCCCGGCTGGGCCCACGAATGCGTTGTGCTGGCTCCCGCCGTTGTTATCCTGGCGCTGGTCAGCTCGCAGACCGGTTTCAACCATCATCTGCGCTATGTCTTGCCCGCGATGCCGTTCTTGTTTATTTGGATGAGCAGGGCGAGCCTGGTTCTCGGCACTGAGCGCACGCGGTGGACTGCGGCGGCAATCGTGGCGGCCTTGGCCTGGTCCGCCGCCAGCAGCCTCTGGGTTTACCCCCACAGCCTTTCGTATTTCAACGAGTTGGTAGGCGGCCCCCGAAACGGCCACCGGCACCTGCTAGATAGCAACATCGACTGGGGCCAGGACCTGCTTTACTTGAAGCGATGGTGCCACGCGCATCCCGAGGCCCGCCCCCTGCGCCTCGCCTATTTCGGCTCCGCACCCTTCGAAATCGCCGCACTGGACGACGTGCTGCCCCTACCAACCCCGGACAGAGGTGCGGGCGCAAGCAACCGGTTTCCCAGCTCGGTTCCCGAAACCGGCTGGTACGCGGCCAGCGTGCATCTGTTGCAGAGCTCCGCCGGCCCGCCGTTCGCCAGTTCCGACCTGCGATACCTGCTCCAGCTACAGCCCGTGGCAAGCGCGGGCTACTCGATTCGGATCTACCATATCACTGCCGAAGATGCCGAGCGGCTGCGCCGCGAAATGGGCCTGCCGCCTCTGAGCCAACCACCGACACCACGGGCGAAATGACCGGCCCGCCGGCCGAGTCTAGGGCCGAAGAAGCGTGCCGCCTTGCTGGGCGCAGGGCATCCCACGGCGGAACACTAGGCAAGGCTGGTCGTGCACAGGCGCACGGCGTGCCCAGGGCAGTCGGCGGCCCAAGAAACCGGGTGCGGCTGCTTGGCGCTTGCCCCGGCTTGGGAATAGAATTGTGGGGGCAACGGATCTCCTGAGGAGGGGGTGCACCATGACCGCCACTCTTCAGCGGACTCGGGTGCGAGTGCTGTTAGCGGGTGTGGCTGCCAGTGCGATTGGCGCGATCCTGATCTGCGGAAACTTAGGCGTGTGGTCCACCGGGATGGTTCCAAGCGATGCGGAACTGGCGCACGCCGCCTCGCAGGCCGAGGCAGCGGCCCCCGTGGCGGCGCCGGCTGCGGCCGAGGAGGATCCGTACGCCGAGCGCCGCCGGGAGATGGTCGAGAACCAACTCCGGGCCCGCGATATCACCGACCAGCGGGTGCTGGAGGTGATGGCCCGGGTGCCTCGGCATCGCTTCGTTCCCGAAGATCAGCGGCGCCGGGCCTACAACGATCATCCGCTGCCAATCGGGCACGGCCAGACGATCTCCCAGCCGTATATCGTGGCGCTGATGACCCAACTGGCCGCCCCGAAGCCGGGCGACCGGGCGTTGGACGTGGGCACCGGCTCGGGCTATCAAGCCGCCGTGCTGGCCGAGTTGTGCAAAGAGGTCTTTAGCATCGAGATCGTGGAACCGCTGGCCGAGGAGGCCAAGAAACGCCTTGCCGAATTGGGGTACAAGAATATCCAGGTTCGGGCGGGCGACGGGTACCGGGGTTGGCCCGAACACGCCCCGTTCGATGTCATCATCGTGGCCGCCGCCCCCAACCATGTGCCCCAGCCGCTGGTCGATCAGCTTGCGCCTGGAGGCCGGCTGGTGCTTCCGGTGGGCGGGTACCCGCAGCAATTGACGCTCATCACCAAGGGGGCCGATGGGACCATCCGCCGCCGCGTCATCGCCCCCGTTTTGTTCGTCCCCATGACCGGCGAGGCCCAGGGGAAGAAGTAGCGGCTGAATCCGCCCGTTTGCCGGCCGCCATGGGCCGCCGCGTTTCTGGCCGTGACCGTTGACAGCCCCGGGGCCTTCCGGATGCCGAAGGGGAAGGAGCGGATGGGGCACGGCGAGTATCAAAGCGCGGCGGACGCGACGGGGCGCGTCCCTCCAAGGTGGAGGGCCACGCTCTGTCGTGGCCGAGGCACTGCCTGTTGCCCGGTAACGGCCCGGGCCATCGACCGGTAACCTATGATTTTGGCATGAATCTTCTGGATGCGTTTTTCAACGTGACGATCGCGGTGGTGGATGCCATCACCCTGCGGGCCGTGGCCCGGCAGAGTCCGGCCAGGGGAGCGGTAACGCTTGCCTGGTCCCTGGCGGCGATCCTGGGCATGGCCCTATTGGCCGGGGGAATGCACGGCAATGCGTGGCGCATGATGCGGATGAGCGCCTGGGGGTTGTTCGTTCATGGGGGGGTATTGCTGGCCGGAGCTGCGGCGTGTTGGGCCCGTTCTTCCCGCGGCTGGGCTGCCGCCGGGGCTTTGGGCGCGCTGGTGGTGGCCGGCGTGGGCATCGACGCCTTCGTGGTCGAGCCGCGGTGGTTGGCGGTCTCGCGGGTGGAACTGGCCAGTACGAAGCTTCAGCGGCCAGTGCGGATCGTGGTGCTGGCGGACCTCCAGACCGATACCCTTGGGGCTTACGAACATGACGTGTTGCGCCGAGTGCTGGCCGAGAAACCCGATCTTATCCTCTTGGCGGGCGATTACTTCCAGGCCGAGCCGGACCAGTACACCCGCCTGTACGGCCAACTAAACCAATGGATGCGCCAAATGGGTTTCGCGGCGCCCTTGGGGGCCTATGCCGTGCGGGGCAACATGGAAGAGGAGGAATGGGCGGAGCCGTTTGAGGTATAGCCGGTGCGGGCG
>JBBIQF010000687.1:0-2873 GCA_037442445.1 Planctomycetaceae bacterium | reverse complement strand
TGCTGGCGGGCCTGGTCCGCCGGGTCGAAAGTGCCGTAAAACAGGGCGTTGGTGTCCATCCAGGTCACCAGCCGCTCCCTGTCTTCCGGGTCGAGCTTGACGTCGTAATGCCCTTTGCGCAACAGTTGCATCAGGCTGGAAGCGCGGGCGCCGAAGAAGCCCGGCATGGTGGTCGGCTCGCTATTGACCATGCGGAAATCGCCCGGCTTGCCCGCCCAGTCGGAATAGGGCACACGCGGTGCCAGGGCGTTGTATGACACCGTGTAGCGGCCCTGCGGCTGGCCGGTGAGGATCACGTTGCCTTCGGGCTTTTGCGGATTGTGGCACCGCACGCAATGTTTATCGAGCACCGGCTGCACGAGAATGGGGTAGGAGAAGGGCTTGGAGCCGTCGGGACCGGGGGTGATGGCCGAGGGCTCGCGCCGAAGCGCCAGGGCACTGCGATCCGGGGGCGGGGCCGCCAGGCGAGGCTCGTGGCAGCCCACACACGACACGGTTTCGCCCGGCTGGAGGTAGGTCACGCTGCGCATGGTCTGGACCGCCTGGCCCTCTTCGTCCAGGGCCTGGAAGGCCAGGGCGATCCCGGCCGGGGCACGGAACCAGGCCGACCCATCCGCTTCCACCGGGACGGTGCCCAGCACCTGCCGGCCCGGCGAGGCGTTGGGCAAGCCCACGGTGGGCTGGTTGATATGCCAGGTGCTCTTGGGCAGCACCTGAACCACGCGCAGGCGCTTGACGCTGCCGGGCGGGATTTCGGGCCAACTGCGGTAAACGTTGTGGAGGAAGAACATCCCCTCGCGGCTGCCGGCCGCCTGGGCAGCAGGAGGCAGCACCGGCGGCTTCGGCCGGGGCGCAAGGGGCACCGGCCAGACGCTGCTGATGTTCAAATCGCGGGACCAGTGGTACATTGTACCGAAGCGGGCGGCCAGGTACTGCCCGAACATGTTGGGCGGGTTGGGGTCGGGCTCGCCGATCAGGCGGTCGAAGCTGTAGGCCACGAGGAAATAGGTTTCCGAAAGCGGCCAGGGGCTCTTGTAGCAGTGGCCGGGCCAGCGCTGGTGGTCGGGCAACGGCGCCGGCCGGGCCACCACGCCCACCGGGTTGAACCAGATCGGCCGGCCATCGCCGCGGATCACCGCGATTTCGCTTTCCGGGAAGCGGTCAAGCGGGGCCGGCCCGTCGATACCCCGCGTGATGTCCACCAAGACGATCGAGCCGGCGGTCATGGCATGGTGGGCGGCGGCCGTGGCCATCACCCGGTGCGAACCGGGCACCGGCCGCGCCTCCCATATCCCCACCGGATTGTACGTGTTGTTGCCGTAATAGATGCGGACATCGGTGCCATCCGGCCGGACCGTCCAAAGCTGCTGGTAGAACACCGCGTTGCGGTCCACGTAGTCCCAGCGGGTGTAGATCACCCGGCCATCGGCCAGCACCGCCGGGTCCCATTCGTGCGTCTCGTGATACGAAATGGGGCGGGGATTCGACCCGCCGGCCTCGCATAACGCCAGCGTGTGCACCGGGCAAGGCCCCTGCCCGCAACGGTGGAAACCGCCCCGCCGCGTGGAAACGAAGATGATCCGCCCATCGGGCAGATACCGGCCGGCAAAATCGTCATACGGCCCCCGCGTGAGCTGGCGCAGGTTGGAGCCGTCGGCCTGGATTTCGTACAAGTGGAAGGACTTGTCCAGATGGCGCTCGCGGTTGGGCGCTACCGCCTCCACATGGCAGAACGAGAACAGTATCCGCTGGCCATCGTACGACACCTCGGGAAACTGGTACGAGCCCACCGGCAGCGCCTCGGCCAGCCGCCGGCAGCGCAAGGACCGGCCCGGCTCTTCGAGCACAAACAGGCCGCCGCCCGGCCGGGCACAATTCCCGTTGTATTGCGTCAACTGATGGCTGAAGATGCTGTGGGGCTGCTTGACGAACACCAGCGGCCCGAAGTGCACCAGCGGATTGGCTAGCGCCATCTTGCGGCGCAGCCCGTGTACCTGGCGCCACAGGGCCTCGCCCGCAGGCCCTTCCACAGTGCCGGCGGCACTCAGTTCCTCCAGGCGCGTCCGGAATCGCTGCCACTTTGCGGCTTCGGCATCCAACGGCACGCCCGCGGCCCTGAGGTCCGCCAGCAACCTGTCGCCGCGCTCCAGGGTGCGGGCGATGGCGGCCTGGAGGGTGGCCGGCTCGCGGGGCGTCCCCAAGCCGTCCTGCATCCGCCAATCCCATTCGATCAGGGCTTCTTCGATGGCCCCGTGGAGATCCGGAAGCTCCGGAGGCGGAAAGCGGTTGGCATCGGCCGGGACCGCCGCCACGGGAATGGGCACCTCGCGCCCGCCGCCCGCCAGCACCAGATTGCGCCACTCGATGGCTGCCGGAGCACCGCCGGCTGCCCGGACCGCCAGGCACACCACACCCTCTTGCCGGCTGGGTGGCACGGGCGCTTCCAAGCGGACTGGCTGGCCCGGCACCAGGGCCTGCCACGGCGCGGGCCCATCGAGCCGGAAAGAGGCTTCGGCCCCGGCGCCGCTGGCCAGAAGCACCTCGGCCGCCACGCGGCCTTGCCCCGCCAGACGGGCCAATGGGATGCGGATTTCAACGGGCTGGCCCGCTACCACGCTGGCCACACAGCGGTTGGACCGCCCCAGGGTGGCCACCTGCGAACCTCCCTGGCGATAACACAGCACAAATCCAAGCGCACCGGCGCTGGAGACCTCGGCCGGCTGGCCGCCAATCGCCACCTGGGCAGGCTTCACCTCCAGCTCTGCGCCCCGCGCCCCGAAGGCTACGGCGCTGCTTGCAATCCAAGCCAGCAACCCCCACCGGTTGCGCTTGTACCTCATGGCTGCACCTTGAATCTCGAACCTGTCCGGTGT
>JBBIQF010000686.1:1707-2886 GCA_037442445.1 Planctomycetaceae bacterium | reverse complement strand
GAGCCCGAGCGGTTGCGGCTGGTGTGGGCCTCGGCGGCCGAGGGGCAGCAACTGGCCGAGGCCATCAACCAGTTCGTCGAGGACGTCCGCCGCCTGGGGCCGCTGTGCTGGCCGGCCAATTGGGAGGAAGACGGCCAGCACGACGAGGCCGTGCAGAAGATCGCCCACGAGCATGCCCAATCCCTGGAGGTTCCCGCATGAGCACCGCCACGACCACCAAGGGGAAACTGGCCTTGTACTGGGCCGCCTCCTGCGGCGGCTGCGAGATCGCCGTGCTGGCCATCAACGAGAAGATCCTGGACGTGGCCGAGGCCTTCGACATCGTCTTCTGGCCCGTGGCCGTGGACGCCAAGGTCCGCGACGTGGAGAAGCTCCCCGACGGGGCGATCGACGTGTGCCTGTTCAACGGCGGCATCCGCACCAGCGAGCAGGAGTACATGGCCCGGCTGTTGCGGCAGAAGTCGAAGGTGCTGGTGGCCTTCGGCTCGTGCGCCCACGAGGGGTGCATCCCTGGGCTGGCCAACCTGAGCACCCGGGAGGAGATTTTCCGCACGGTGTACGAGGAGACGCTTTCCACGGAGAACCCCGAGAAGCGACTGCCGCAGCCGGAGACGCCGGTGCCGGAGGGGACGCTGCACTTGCCGTTGTTTTACGACACGGTGCGGACGTTGGACCAGACGGTGGCGGTGGATTATTACCTGCCGGGGTGCCCGCCGGAGGCGGAGCGGATTTGGGAGGCGATCCAGGCGATCGTGCGTGGGGAGTTGCCGCCGCCGGGTACGGTGCTGGGTGCGCAGACGACGGTGTGCGACGAGTGCCCGCGGACCCGCAGCGAGAAGAAGATCAAGGGATTCAAGCGGACGTGGGAGATCATCCCGGATGGCGAGACGTGCCTGTTGGAGCAGGGGCTATTGTGCTGCGGGATTGCGACGCGTGCGGGGTGTGGGGCGAAGTGCCCGCAGGTCAATTCGCCGTGCATCGGGTGTTATGGACCCAACGACGGGGTGAAGGACTATGGGGCGCGGTTGATGTCGGCGTTGGCGTCGGTGATTGACGCCCAGACGGCGGAGGAGGCGGAGCGGATCATCCGGGAGGGGATTCCGGACCCGGTGGGGAGTTTTTACCGCTTCAGCCTGGCGCACAGCCTGCTGCGGCGCAAGCGGTTACCGCAGGCGTAGA
>JBBIQF010000686.1:0-1607 GCA_037442445.1 Planctomycetaceae bacterium | reverse complement strand
GCGCGTGCGTGCCGAGCACGCACCCTACGAGCCGGCAGCGTAAGCTGCCGGTGATGACTGGCCGGCGTCTACCGGCGGCTGACGCCGCCGGCTCGGCGCGGCGGATTTAGGCGAATTCCAATTCGGTCGAGAGTTTAAGCCATGAAGCGGATATCGATCGATCCGGTCACGCGGTTGGAAGGCCACGGCAAAATTGAGATTTTCCTGGACGACGAGGGGGAGGTGGCCAACGCCTACTTGCAGATTCCCGAGTTGCGGGGTTTCGAGCGGTTCTGCGTGGGCCGGCCGGCCGAGGACATGCCCAACCTCACCGCCCGCATCTGCGGGGTCTGCCCCGAGGCGCACCACATGGCCTCGGCCAAGGCCCTGGACGACCTGTTCCATGTGGAGCCGCCGCCGACGGCCAAGAAGCTGCGGGAGCTGTTCTACAGCATCTTCTTCGCCACCGACCACACGACGCACTTTTATGCCTTGGGCGGGCCGGATTTTGTGGTCGGTCCCACGGCGCCGGCGGCGGAGCGGAACATCCTGGGGGTGGTCAAGAAGGTGGGGATGGAGATCGCCGGCAAGGTGCTGAAGATGCGGCGGGACGGGCACGAGCTGATCCAGCTCATGGGGGGCCGGCGGGTGCATCCCAACTGGGCGTTGCCGGGCGGGGTGAGCCGGGGGATCACCGAGGAGCAGCGGCGGCAGATCGAGGAGTTGGGCCGGCACGCCGTGGAGTTCGCCCGCTTTTCGCTCAAGCTGTTCGAGGACGTGGTGCTCAAGAATAGCGACTACGTGAAATTGATCACCGGCGATACCTACGTGCACCGCACCTACAACATGGGGACGGTGGATGCCAACAACTGCGTGAACTTCTACGACGGGATGATCCGGGTGACGGGTCCCGACGGCCGGGAGCACGCCAAGTATCCACCGCGGGACTACCCGCAGTACGTGGCCGAGCGTGTGGAGCCGTGGAGCTATTTGAAGTTCCCGTATTTGAAGCGGGTGGGGTGGAAGGGTTTTGTGGATGGTGAGGACTCGGGGGTGTACAAGGCCACGCCGCTGTCGCGGCTGAACGCGGCGGAGGGGATGGCCACGCCGCTGGCCCAGGCCGAGTACCAGCGGTTCTACGAGACGCTGGGGGGCAAGCCGGTGCACCACACACTGGCCACGCATTGGGCGCGGCTGATCGAGCTGTTGTACGCCGCCGAACGCTGGGTGGAGCTGGCCAGCGACCCCGAGATCACCGGCAGCGACTACCGGGTGGTGCCCCAGGGGGCGCCCGACGAGGGTGTAGGCTCCGTCGAGGCGCCCCGGGGCACGTTGACCCACCACTACTGGACCGACGCGCGGGGCATCCTCACCCGGGTGAACCTGATCGTGGGGACGACGAATAACAATGCCCCGATCGCCATGTCGGTCAAGAAGGCGGCCCAGAAGCTGATCCACAAGGGGCAGGTCCGCGAGGGGCTGTTGAACATGGTGGAGATGGCGTTCCGGGCCTATGATCCGTGCTTTGGGTGCGCCACGCACCACCTGCCGGGGCGGATGCCGCTGGAAGTGGTGCTCCGCGGCCCGGACGGCAGCGAACTGAAGCGGCTGAGCCAGAACCTGTAGGC
>JBBIQF010000685.1:0-2888 GCA_037442445.1 Planctomycetaceae bacterium | reverse complement strand
CTTGGGCGGCGTGCGGTTGATCTCGTCGGCCAAAATGACGTTGGCGAAGATGGGGCCGTGCAGAAACCGCAGCTCCCGCCGGCCCGTGCTCTTGTCCTCTTGAATCACCTCCGTGCCCGTGATGTCCGAGGGCATCAGGTCGGGCGTGAACTGGATGCGGCTGAAGCGGAGCGACAAGGCACTGGCCAGGGTGCGGATCATCAATGTCTTGGCCAATCCCGGCACTCCTACTAGAAGGCAATGCCCGCGCGCAAACAGGGCGATCAAGAGTTCCTCGATCACTTGATGCTGGCCGACGATCACCCGGCCCAACTGGGCCGTGATCGTGCGATACGCTTCGCCCAGGCGTTCGGCGGCCTGGAGGTCATCCGCGGCGGGGTCGCGACTTGTCGCACTCATGGGGAGCAGGAGGTAGCGAGCGTTTGGGGAAAAACCGCACCGGGCGGGTTTCCGGCCGAGGCACCGGCCGGCTCCTCGGGCAAGGCAGCCCGCGCAACGCCCTCGGCGCGCGCAAGGCACGCTGTGGACGTGCGGGTTTCGGGCGCTGCCAGGCACATGCGGTCGGCGGCTTGGATCCCATCGGCCCGAACCCCCAGGGCAGCCAACGTGGTCCCCGAGGCCACCAGCAAGCACTCGGGCGTCATCACCAGGTTCCCGCCACGCAGGCCCAAAGGCGCAAGCAGGATCTGCCTTACCGGCCGGCCGGTCCGCTGCGAGAACACATAAATCTTGTCTCCGGTGGGCCACCAGACGCAATCCCCCGCCAGCGTGCCCCGGCCGTAGCCCAGCTTTTCGGCCCCGTCGGGCCAGACCGCCTTCACCTTGCCTTCATCGGGCGGGGTCAGGGCGATCCAGTAGAGCCTGTGCCCGGCGGCAATCAGATAATCGTGGGCCACGCCCAAAAGATGCACCACGTCCTCCACCTCGGGACCCGTTTGCCAAAGCACCTGCCCGGTGAAGGCATCCAGGCAAAAGATGCGGGGGCTATCGGCGGGGGCCACCAGCAGCCGGCCGCGATCGTAGAGGCAGGGCACCAGGTCGCGGTCCAGATGCGGGGGGGGATGGAGCAGGTCGCCTTCGGTTGCCCGGGGATAGCGGGTCAGCCAGCGGATCTGGCCGTCCAGCGTCCCGAGCGCGGCCACAGCGCCGGCATTGGTGTTGTAATACAGCACGCCGGCATGGAGGGTTAGCAGGTTATTGGCGGCTTCGAGCAGGAGGTTGGAGGCGGGCGAATCGGCCGCACAGACGAATTGCCGCCACAAGCGCTGGCCGGTCTGGGCATCGAACGCGGCCACATGCAACTGGGGCCGGACCTCGTGCCGGCGCATGGCCACGTACAGCCGGCTGCCGTCGCCGACCGGCGTGCCCTCGAAGGTCCAGCCTTCCTCGGCGTCGATGGGGGCCAGTGCCAGGCGCCCCTGGGCCGAAAGGTCCAAAGCCACCAAACGATTGGGGCGCCGCACCGGACTGAAGGCGCTGGCCTGCCCGCTGGCCGCCGACCCCATCCGGGCCAACAGCAGCCCGCCCGCGGCGGTCAACGTGAACCGGGGCACCCCCAACATTTCGGGCGGGTTGAGGCCGGCCATGGCGCCCGGCTCCCCAGCCGCCGCATCGCGGTAGATGGTCCCCTCGCCATACCCCCAGGCCGGCGTTCCCGTCCGGAGATCGAATCCCAAAATGGTGGTCTGCGTGGCCACGAAAACCACTCCCCCCACCACGACAGGATGGTAGCTCAGCGGCGTTTGCGGGTCATCGGCCACCCGGCGCACCGCCACGTTGTTGCCGAAGATGCGGCGGTTAGCGCCCGGCGCGGCAGGCAGGGGAACGCGCCACATCACCCCCCCGACGTCGCTTGCCGGGAAGGCGGCCTGGTTGCGCGTAGGCGAACCGGCCAGTGTGGGCCAGTCGGGCGACGGTGGCGTGCGGGGCCAATGGGTGCTGGCCTCCAACAGCCGGCCAAGCGCCTCGGCATAAGGGGTCTCGACACCGCCCAAACGGCCCCGGGCATTGGGATGCAAGGCTGACAGTTGCGCGAGCTCTTGCCGGGCCCGAGCGGTGGAGCCTTCCAGAATCGAGGCCAGCACCAGTCGGGCCCGGATGGCCGCCGGGTCGATGTCGCTTTGGGCCACCCCGGGCCAGGTCCGCGGCGTCTGGGCCCCTTCCGCTGGCGAAAGCGGCAATATCCGTTCCCATGCCGCACGCGCTGCCGCAAAATCGCCCTCCTCCAGCCAAATCTCGCCCAGAGCCAGCAAGGCCTTATCGGCCCAACGGCTGGCCAACGCTTGCTCGGCGACCTGTTCCAACAGATGCCGGTCGCGCTGGGCGATCCCCCGTTCATACCACCCCTGGGCCACGGCATCGACCCGCCGGCGATACACCGCCAGCGCTTCGGGCGGCAGCGAGGCCAACTGGATCTGGCAGTATTGGCGGACACCGATGAATCGCCATTCGTTCAAAGCCACGAGCTTGCCGCCCGCCGCCGCGGACAGGCGGGTCAGCACGTCGATGGCCTCGTCCCACTGCCGAGCCGCCAGGTGGGCCCGGGCCTGCTCCAAGGCCTGTTGCACCGCACTGTCGGCTCGCTCGACCTGGACCGTATCGGACAGCCGATAGAGCGTCTCCGGCGCAGAAAACGGGAGCACCTGGCCCGGCAGGCGGGCCGCAAGCCCGAAAAACCCCAAAAGGCTCGCCGCCCAAAGCGACCCGGCGACGGGCATTGCCGGCCGGCCACACCTTAGGGGCCTTCCCGGCCGCGCCGAAGCTGCTGGGGCGAAACCGGCCATGCGTGCCTACTCGTCTAGGGGCTCGGCTTTGGCCTTGCGCTTCTTCTTCTGGTCCACGCGGCGCTCCGTCAAGCTCACCGCCTTGCCCACCCGGTCCCGCAAGTA
>JBBIQF010000684.1:0-2902 GCA_037442445.1 Planctomycetaceae bacterium | reverse complement strand
GCGTGGGTGCGGGCTCGGTGTGCAGGCCGGGCGATTGTCTCTGGCGGTCCATAGCCCGGGGCCGCTCCCTTGCACTCGCGGCTCGGTTCTTGCCTCCCGAACCCCGGCCCGCTGTGACCTACACTTGTGGGGAGGGTACCTCATTACGTTGCACGGTCTCGGAGGAGGTTGGCCATGTCATTGGCAACAAGCCACACGCCGGCTGCGGCGCTGGCTACGGTGCTATCGGAGGAGGGGTTTCACCCCGCCGTGCCGGGTTCGCTGGAAGAGACGGGGCTGCCGGTTTCGCTGGTCGAGTCGCTGGTACTGAAACTGCTGGCCGTGACAGGCACCCTGAGTGGCCGGGGGGTGGCCGAACGCATCTGCTTGCCCTTTGGCGTGCTGGAGGCGTTATTTCAATCGCTCCGCACGCGGCAGCTTGTCGTGCATGTGGGGGCAGCGCCGCTGAACGACTACTGTTATGCGCTGACCGAACTGGGCCGCGAGCGGGCGCAGGCCTATTCCAAAGCCTGCGCCTATCTGGGGCCGGCCCCGGTGCCGCTGGAGGACTACGTCATGTCGGTCGAGGCCCAGACGGTGCGGGCCGAGGCCCCCCGCCGCCAGCAACTCGAAAAGGCCTTTGCCGACATCTGCGTCGATCCCGCGCTATACGACAGCCTGGGGCCGGCGGTCAATTCCGGTGCCGGGCTATTCCTGTACGGCGCCCCGGGCAACGGGAAATCGACGCTGGCCCGGCGGATCACCAGTTGTTTCGGCCAGCATATCTGGATTCCCCATGCCATCATCGAGGACGGGCAGATCATCAAGCTGTTTGATGCGGCCTATCACGAGGCGGTCAAGCCCGACAAGAAGGGGCTGTTGGCCTCGGCCGAGCATGACCGCCGCTGGATCCGCATCCGCCGCCCCACCGTGGTCGTCGGCGGCGAGATGACCATGGACAACCTCGAAATCCGCCACGACCCGGTCAGCAACGTGTGCGAAGCGCCGCTCCAGATGAAAAGCAACTGCGGCTGCCTGTTGATCGACGATTTCGGGCGCCAGCGGATAGAACCGACCGCCCTGCTCAATAGCAGGATCATCCCCCTGGAAAACCGCCACGATTTCCTCACCTTGCCCACCGGCAAGAAGTTCCAGGTGCCCTTCGAGCAGTTGATCATCTTCTCGACGAACCTGGAGCCCTCGGACCTGGTGGACGAGGCCTTCCTGCGGCGCATCCCGTACAAAATCCAGATCGGCGATGCCACGGAAGAGGAGTTCCATCGCCTGTTCCGGCTGTATGCGGAGCACTTCGGCTGCGAGTACCGGCCCGAGGCGGTCGAGTATCTCTTGGACCGGCACTACCGGCCGGTACGCCGGCCCTAGCGCCGCTGCCATCCCCGCGACCTGTTGAGCCAGATCCAGAACTACTGCCGCTACCACGATCTGCCCATGGAGATGAAGCCGGCGTATTTCGACCGCGTGGTCACGAGCTACTTCACCACCGTGATCGGCAAGTAGCGCTTACGCCCTGGCGGCATCAATTGGGCTCGGGGCCGGCGGATAACCGGCCGTGGGCGGGCGAGCTGCCGGGGGCCTCGGCCAGAGCGGCCAGGCAGGCCAGCAGGCGTTCGGCCCGCCGGTGCACGTTGCATTCGGCCAGCAACGCCACTTTGTCGGCCTGCGGCAAATCTAGGCTTTGCGCGACCATATCGGCCAGCACGCCAAGCGGTACGTGCTCTCCGGCAGGCCGGAAAGCCGCTCTGGCCACTCCTGCCGCATCGGTACTGGCCGCAAGGACCTCAAGCAAGCGATCGTGCAGCATGGCCCGCTGGGCGTCGTCCATGGGATAATAATCCTCGCACAACTCCACCCGGGCCTGCCGGACCCCGTTGCGGAACCCCAGTTCGCTCAATACCCGCAGCCGGGCGATCCCCCAGAACAGCACGTTGTAGCCCGCCGGACCGCCGTCGCTCCACGCGGCGATCCGCGCCAGGCAGGCCATAGGTTGCACCCGCCCGCGGTGCGGCGCAGGGCGCTCTTGGCCGGAGGCCAGCGCGGCCAACGCCACAAGGCGGTCGCCCGCCAGGGCATCGTCGATCAGCACCAAGTCGCCGGGGTCGGCCACGCGGAGTGCCTCGCTGGTGTGCGGAAACAGCACGACCCGCCCTACGGGATACAACCGCACCACCCCCAGTTCCGGCCTGCTGAACTGCTGTTGGGACGCGGACACGGATCGACTCGACACAAACGTGCGCGATGCCCGCCGAAAAACCTCGTCTGCGGGGCAGGTGCGCCACAGCGTGCGCCAACTCAGTGCCCAGGCGCGCGCATGCTGGCAAGGCACTCCCCTGGCAAACATAGCTTTTGGGGTAAGAGTGCTGTGCGTCTTGCGGGGGCTGCGAGCACAACCCCTTGGCGGGTTGTGGTTTCGGTGCCGAGCCCGCCCGGGCAAGGGGGCGGAGATTATGGGCCGGCAGGGCCCGCCGCCAGCACCTCGGCGATATGCAGGGTGCGGATGTGCCGGCCCTGGGGGTGCCGGCGCAGGATGCCTCCCAGATGCATCAGGCAGCTCACATCGGGCGAAACCACCACCTCGGCCCCGCTCTGTAAAACGCATTGCGCTTTGGCCTGCCCCATGGCCAGCGACATGCCCGGCATTTTCACGCTGAATGTGCCGCCAAACCCGCAGCACTCCTCGGCGTTAGGCATCTCGCAGAACTCCAGCCCGCGGACCTTCTCCAAAAGCTGCATGGGCGGATGCACCACGCCCAACTCCCGCCGCGTGTGGCAGCCGTTGTGCAACGTCACCTTGTGGGGGAACACGGCCCCCAAGTAGGTCACCCCGAGGACGTTGACCAAAAACTCGGTCAACTCGAACACCCGCTTGCCCACATCGACCCCCTGCGGCGAAGGGTCCACAAGC
>JBBIQF010000683.1:0-2906 GCA_037442445.1 Planctomycetaceae bacterium | reverse complement strand
GCTGGCGACCGCCTCGGCCGGGTGGGTGTGGCCGTACTCCGGCTCGATGTTCACCTGCCCCTGCGGGTCCACATACACCCGGTGGCGATGCGGGAAGAGGGTGCTAGGCTCGGTGTAGCCCACCAGGCCGCCAGGGGCCACAGGCCCGGAAACCTCCGGTTTGCGGAGGTTCTCGGCCGGCAACTCGTGGGTGTGGGCCACCCCGCGGATCACGAAGACCCAACTGATGGCACACATCACCGCCAACAAGCCCGTGCCCACCAGCATGAACCCCAGCATCCGCCCCAGCACCACCTCGCTCATGCGCACCGGCTTGGTGACCACCGTGTGCAGCGTCTTGTTAATCAGATCCGTCGGCAGGCTGAACGTGCTCAAAATGAGCATCAAGGCAAGGATCAAGAAGCTGGTCCGCGAAAGCACGCTGGAAATGTACAGGCGTGCCGGCTCCGTGCTGCCGCGGTCGATGAACCAGCCCGAAAACGACAGCGCCACCAGAAAGATGGCAAACACCCACACGACCCGCCGGCTGATCGATTCCTTGACCCCCAGCACGCCCAGGGCCCAGACGCGGCGGGGAGAGATGGCCACCAGGTCCACGGCGGCCTCGGCCAGGGTCCGCCCCACCACCCGCAGACCGGCCAGCGGGCCATAACGCAGCATGGCCACCAGCGCACCGCCCCCCAGGGCCAGCACCGCCACCAACAGCGACACCACCAGCCAATTGAGCGCCGCCGGCCCCAGCCACTCCAGAAACGGCGGAAGCGGATTCTCAATGACCATTGCTGGCCCCTCCCCGGACACGCCGGCCCGGATGCGCCTCGCTCTCGTGGATGATCTCCAGGAACAAATCCTCCAGCGAGGTCGCGGGATTGCCGATGGAGATCAACTGGCCATTGTGGCGGCGGATGACCTCCTCGATCTCCGCCTTGGCCTGGTCGCTGAGCCCGGCCGCACGAATCTCCGTCACCTCGCGGACCGTCAGCAGGCTATCGACCCGGCCCAGTTCCTTCAGCTCGCCCTGATACAAGATGCCGATCCGGTCGCACACGTCCTGGACGTCGGCCAGCAGGTGGCTGCACATCACCACCGTCTTCCCCTCGTCCTTGAACTTCAGGATCAGGTCCTTCATCTCGCGGGTGCCGATGGGGTGCAGCCCGGTGGTCGGCTCGTCGAGGATGTTCAGCTCGGGGTCGTTGATCAACGCGTGGGCCAGCCCGATCCGCCGCGTCATGCCCTTGGAGTACTCCTTCAGGGGCCGGCGCTTGGCTTTGGTCAGCCCCACCAGCTCGATGAGATCGGCAGTCCGCTGCCGCCGCAGCGCAGCTGGCATGTTGAACAGCCGGCCGTAAAAGTCCAGCGTCTCCTCGGCGTTCAAGAACCGATACAGATACGACTCTTCGGGAAGATAGCCGATCCGCTCATTCTTGCTCACCTCCGTGGCGTTCTTGCCGAACACCAGCACCTCGCCACTGGTGGGAAACAAGAGTCCCAAAATGAGCTTGATGGTGGTGGTCTTGCCGGAGCCATTGGGCCCCAACAGGCCGAAAATCTCGCCCCTGCGGATTTGGAGGTCCAGGGCCTTCAAGGCCCGCACTTTCTGCCGGCCCCAGAAGTCGCGGTACACCTTGGTCAGGTTCCGCGTTTCGATGATGACGTCGTTCTGCATACCTTGCCTCGGGTTCGTCGCGCGCACTTGCAGACTCGTCCCCTTTACGAAGCGAAAGAAACCGCGGTTCGCCCCCCGGACGTGAAACGCGCCTCACCCGGCAAACTACCCAGAAGCGGTTACCATCAATTCCACCATCTGTGGGGATCCCCCAGCCGCCTCGCCCAACCGGATATCCACCCGTAGCCCTTGGGCCAAAACCATGCCCACCCGGACCCTGGCCTTGGGGCCCGAAACTTGGCGAACCGTCACCCGCGGAGGGCCGGCAAATGGCGGGCAAAACGGCACATGGACGCTGCCCGACCGCTCCCCGGGGCCTAAACTGCACCGCACCACGGCCTCGATGGTGTCTCCCCCGCCCGGTGTCCGGAACCGCACCAGCCGCTGGCTCAGGTCGCGCCGACCTTCAGACCACCTTGCACCGGGCTGCCGGCGCCCCCTGATCTTGGTCCAGCCCCAGGTTTCGCCAATCACCAGCGGCATCCACAAGGCCAGCACTCCGCCGGGCGAGGTCCCGCCCAGGGTGAGACTTGCGCCGGCTATCAGCACCAACCCCGTCACAATCCCATCGGCGAGCCACCAAGGGCGGAAGAGAATCGGGCCCCACGCCCCGCGGCCGGACCGGCGGATGCCCGCCGCCAAGCCGCCCAGGACCAACCCCGAGCAAAACCCCACAGGCCACGTCAAGGGGCCATGCAGCCCGCCGGCCATGCGGCGCCACAGAAGCACCGCCGCACCGGCCGCCAGCATCCCCAGGGGCACCCAGGCCAGACGCGACCAAAGGACGCTCAACCCGGATGAACTACTTTCTTGCGGAACAGGGGTAGCCGCTGCGGGGGGCGATGGACCACTCACGGCGCCGACTCCTTCGCCCCGCCAGGCGCTTTCACCGGCAGCACGATGGCCAGCGAGGCCCCGGCAGCCACGTCGGCCACTTCGATCCGGCCGCCGTGAATCCGGGCAATGCGCCATGCCTTGGAAAGCCCCAGCCCCAGGCCCCGGCCCGCCTGCCGGCCGGAAAAAAAGGGGTCGAACAGGTGCGGCCGGTGCTCGGGCGGGATGCCCGGCCCGGTATCCGTAACCCGAATCGCCGCCTCGTGCCCCCGGCATTCCACGGCGACTTCCACCCGGCCATCGCTGCCAATCGCTTCGATGGCGTTAGTGACCAGCGCCCCGACCGCCACCTGGAGCTGCACCGGGTCGGCGTGAATCCACAGGGGGTCGCCTCGCGCCGCCCGCA
>JBBIQF010000682.1:0-2919 GCA_037442445.1 Planctomycetaceae bacterium | reverse complement strand
TGCCCTCGATGGCGGTCTGGTACCCCGCGGCGCGGAGCAATTTGGGGAGCGTGGTCTGGCTGCCGTCGAAGCGGCTATTGGTGTTGTTGTAGAAGCCGTTGGCGTGGCTGTACTTGCCGGTGAGCACGGTCGCGCGGCTGGGGCCGCAGATGGAGTTGGGCACTAGGCAGCGGTCGAACCGCATCCCTTCGCGGGCCAGCCGGTCGATGTGGGGCGTTTCGATCAGCCGCCGCGGATCGCCGTAGGCGCTGATGGCCTGGTAGGCATGGTCATCGGCGAAGATGAAGAGGATGTTGGGCCGCGGGTGCGGCGGGGCGCCGGCCGCCTCCCGGCCCAGCGACATGGCCAACATCGCCGCGGCGAAAGCGATCGGCCAAGCCGCGGCCATGCGCCATCTCTTCCACCGGTGACCTGCCGCGTTCAGGCATGCGATTGCCAATGGCTTGGGCATGGATGGACCTCCGTCGGTTGCGGGCTCGTGTCGGGCACAGCACGGGGGCATTCTACTGCGCCGGTTTCCACAAATCGATGGGGCGGGCGGCGTCGGTGGCCAATGGCAGCGCCACCTTGGCCCCGATGGCCGCCGAGCGGTAGGCGGCGAAGATGGCCTCGAGCACGGCCCGGCCGTCCTCGCCCGTCTCGCGCGGCGGCTTGTCGTGCGCCACGCAATCGACGAAGTGCGCCATCTCCTGCGGAAAGCCGTAGTTCCATGCCTCCTCGTACATGGTGAAGCTCCACCCCTGGGTGCTGCCGGCCTTTTCCACCGCGTAGTCGTAGCCCACCGCCGAGTAGGTGACGATCGAGTTGCCGCGGAGCAGATCGGCATAGGCCACGCCCAGCGAGCCATAGACCTCGGCCCGGTCGTCCATGCCGCCGGGTTTGGTCCAGCTCTCCTCGGCCAGGGCCAGGCAGCCCCCTTCGAACTCCAAGAGGATCAGGGCGTTATCGTCGCCCTGGGTCTTGTCGCCGTGCACTTGGGTGGCCAGTTGGGCGTACACGGTGCGGATGGGGGGCTTGCCCAGCATCCAGCGGAAGAACTCGATGGCATGGCAGCCCATATCCATGGCCACGCCGCCCCCCGAGCGGGCCACGTCCCAGAAATGCGGGGCGTGGGGGCCATCGTGTTTTTCCATCTGCTTTAGGAGCGTTGGCCGGCCCAGTGCCCCGTCGTCCAAGAGCTTTTTGAGCCGCACGTATTTGGGAGCGAAGCACAGCTCCTCGGCGTACATGAGCTTCACGCCGGCCTGGCGGCAGGCAGCGATCATCTCCTCCGCCTCGCGGAGGCTCAGGCACAGCGGTTTCTCGCAGACGACGTGCTTTCCGGCCGCGGCCGCCCGCACCGTAAACGGGCAGTGCAAGTCGTTCGGCACGCCCAGCACCACCATATCGACCTCGTCCATCTCCAGCAGGCGCTGGTAGTCGGTCACCCAGTGAGGGATGCCGAATTGCCGGGCAAAGGCCTCGGCATGGCCTGGCGTGGGCGAGGCCACGGCGAACAGTTCCGCCTGCGCCACGCTTCGCAGAGCCTCGGCGTGGATGCGGGAAATGAACTGCGAACCGACGATTCCGACACGAACCGGCTTGGCCATGGGACCCTCCACCAAAATGCGGCAGCGATTTCGCAACGGCCGGCGCAGTCATTCCAGCGGTCCACCCGCGTGGAGGGACGCGCTTTGTCGCGTCCGCCACCTTCGGTCCATCCCCGTGCGTGCAGAGCACGCACCCTACTTGGCGGAGCGGTCGGCACGCACGTCAAAGCACCACAGGGTATCGTGGTACCGGAGGTACAGCCGGCCGCCCACCAATACGGGATGGGCCCAGGCGTCGTTGGCCCGCTTGGGCAATAGCGCAAACTGCCCCGCCACACGCAGGCCGCCCGCGGTAGTATCCAACAGTGCCACGCGCCCGTCCTCGGCCAGGCAGTATAGCCGGCCGTCGGCATAGACCGCAGCGCCGGTGGTGAGCGATTTCAGTTCAGCCAGGGTGTTGCCGGTCTGCCAATCCACAGCGAACCAGTGTTTGGGCTTGCGGTACCCGGCCGCATAGAGGACGTTGCCGGCCAGCACGGCCCCGCCGGTAACCGTATCCAGTTCGGTGGGCCAGAGTCGTTCGGCCACGATCGTTTCGCCTTCCGGCCGAAGCTGGTAACACCCCCCCTGAAAATACGCAGTGACGTAGAACACGCGGCCTTCCCCATACACCGGCGTGCTGGCGTTGACGCCGTATTGGTTCCGCAGGGGGACGGACCACAGCAGCCGGCCCGTCTCGGCATCGACGCCGAACCCGTGGTTGGCCGAGCAGTTGGCCAGCACCCGCCGGCCTGCGAAGCGAAACAAGATGGGCGACGCGTAGCTGGCCAGGTCGTTGGGGATAGGTTCGGTGGTCCACAGCGTCCGGCCGGTCCGCTTGTCCAGGGCCGCCATCAGGGCCACGCTGCCGCCGGGCGTGACGATCAACCGCTCGCCATCCACCAGCAGGCATTCGCTCATGGCCCAGGTGATGTTGCGGGCGCCGAACTGCCGCAGCACATCCAGGGCCCAAAGTTCCTCCCCGGTGGCGGCGTCCAGGCATGCCACCCGGCCGTGCGCGTTCATGTGATACAGCCGGCCTTCGGAATACGCGCAGGCGGCCCGGGCCCCGGGATAGGACCCTTCCCAGGCCTTGCCGTTGGCAACCTGCCACTTCAGCCGGCCGTCGAGGTCGAAGGCGTAGATCACCAGCTCGCCGTCCACATCGCCGGTGATATACAGGCGGTCCTTGACCACAATGGGCGAAGACCAGCCGCGCCCCAAGCGATCGTATTTCCACACCAGCGGCGGGCCGCCCTCGGGCCAGGTGGCAAGCAGCCCTTTCTCGTTGGCAATGCCGTCGCGGCGCTTGCCCCGCCATTGGGGCCAATCGGGCTCAGGCGAGGCGATC
>JBBIQF010000681.1:0-2933 GCA_037442445.1 Planctomycetaceae bacterium | reverse complement strand
CGCCCGCCGGTTTTTCCGGGCCATTGCTGGCCGCGGGCCATGCCCGCCTTGGGCCTACACCAGCTTCTTGCGGAACTTGCGGTTGGCCACCAGGACCATCAGCACGCCGAATACCCCCAGCAGCATCGCTTCCAGGGCCAGCACTTCCAGCCCCACGCCTTTCAAGTAAATGCCCCGCAGCAACGTAACCAGGTACCGGGCCGGAACCAGATAGGTCGCCATCCGGATCAGCCAGGGCATATTGGAAATCGGCACCAAAAAGCCCGAAAGCAAGAACGCCGGCAAGAACGTGGTAAGCATGGCGATCTGGCTGGCCAGAAGCTGGCTCCTGGTCACGATGCTGATCAGCATGCCCATGGCCAGCGCGCCGGCCAAGAACACCGCCCCCATGCCGAACACCAGCGCCACGTTGCCTCGCAGGGGGACGTGGAACACGAACTGGCCCATGAGCACCGCCAACAGCACGTCGAACATGGCGATGGCAAAATAGGGGATCATCTTGCCGGCGATCAGTTCGCGCCCTTGCACCGGGCTGGCCAGGAGCTGCTCCATGGTGCCGCGTTCCCACTCCCGGGCCACGGTCAGCGAGGTCAACAGCGCGGCGATGACCATCATGATCACCGCGATCAGGCCGGGAACGATGCAATGCCGCGACTCCATGTCGGGATTGAACCAGACCTGCGGGCGGAGTTCCACGGGTGCCGCAAGCGGCGTGGCCCCCTGGCGGCGGAGTTCGGCCAGGGCCGCATCCTGGCCGTAAATGCGGGCAATGGCCTCGGCGTAGCCTAAAGCGATCGTGGCCGTGTTCGAATCGCTCCCATCGGCGATGACCTGCACCGGCACGCGGCGGCCGGTCTGGACCTTTTCGTCGAAGTCGTCGGGCAGCACCAGGGCCACCAAGGCCCGCCGGGTATCCAGCGCCTCGACCACCTCTTCAGGCCGCTGGACAAATCCCACGAGTCGGAAATAGGGCGACCCGTCGAAGCGGCTGACAAACTCCCGGCTGGCCGGCGACCCGCTCGGGTCCCACACCACCAGCGGCACCTCGTCCACATCGACACTCAGGGCGAAGCCGAACAGCACCAGCATCAGCATGGGGATGGCCACCGCCATGCCCAGGCTCCGCGGGTCGCGGACGATGTGGAGGAATTCTTTATGGGCGATGGCGGCCACCCGGCGGGCGTTCATCGGGCCACCTCCGCCTGGGGTTCCGCCGCTGCATCCCGGGCACGGATCAGCGACACGAACACGTCCTCCAGCGAAGGGGCGATCCGCTCCAATCGCTCCACCCGGTATCCCCACTGGGCCAAGGCCGCCCCCAAAGCCGCCTGCACCGCCTCGGGGTGATCGACCACCAAATGGATGCTCCGGCCGAACAGCGAGGCCTCGTGCACGCCGGCAAACCGCTCGACGGCCAACAGGGCGTCTTCCGGCCGGTCGCACACCAGTTCCATCACGCTCTGCTGCATGAGGCTGGTCTTCAGGGCCTCGGGCGTGCCCAGGGCGATCAGCTCGCCCCGATAGATCAAGCCCAGCCGGTCGCAGTACTCGGCCTCGTCCAGATAGTGCGTGGTGACGAACACCGTGACCCCTTCGCCCGCCAACTGGTAGATGAGGTCCCAAAAATTGCGGCGGCTGATGGGGTCCACGCCCGAGGTAGGCTCGTCGAGGAACACGATGGCCGGCCGGTGCACGATCGCGCAGCCCAAAGCCAGGCGCTGTTTCCACCCGCCCGAAAGCACGCCGGCCAGCCGGCGCCGGTGCTCGGCCAGCCCCGCCATCTCCAGCACCCACTGCTTGCGGGCGGCCCGCTGGCTGGCCGGGATGCGGTACACGCCGCTGTAGAAGTCGATGTTCTCTTCGACCGTCAGGTCCTGGTACAGCGAGAACTTCTGGCTCATGTAGCCGATGCGCGATTTGATGCGCTCCGGCTGGGTGCGGAGGTCCAGGCCATCGACGGTCCCCTGGCCCCCGGTGGGGGCCAGGATGCCGCACAACATGCGGATGGTGGTGGACTTGCCCGCCCCGTTGGGGCCCAGGAAGCCGAAAATCTCGCCCCGCGGCACGTCGAAACTGAGCCGGCGGACCGCCACGAAGTCGCCAAAGCGTTTTTCCAGATCGCGGACCGAAACGGCCAGTGTCACGCGCGCACCTCGGACAACCGCCGAACACCGAAAGGGCGGCCGGCGGATGCGCACACCCTCGCCCGCCCGGGGCCTAGCGCCGCAGGCCTCCGGGAAGCGCCGGGTCCCCTGGGGGTGGCACAACGGCGCGGCGCTATTTCACCTCGTCGATCTTGACGGGCCGCCGTTCCTGCGCCGAAATCAGCGCGGCCTCCAGAACACGCTGGGTCTGGTAGGCATCCTCGAAGTCGGGCAAGGGCACCGTCGGCGGTTCGCCGGCCAGCACCCTGAGGATATCGTACGCCTCGTTGGTAAAGCCGTGCTCGTAGCCGATCAAATGGGCGGCGGGCCACCAGTTGGCCACATAGGGGTGGTCGCCGCCGTGGGTGACCATGATGTTGGTCCATCCCTGGACCGCCCGGGGCAGCGTGGCATCGTAGAAGTTCAGTTCGTTCATGCGCTCGAAGTCGAACTTCAGCGAGCCTTTGGTGCCGTTGATTTCGAAGCCGTTGCGGTTCTGGTTGCCGGTGGCCTGGCGGGCGGCCTCGAAGCTGGCCACGGCCCCGCCGGAGAAGCGGGCCAAGAACAGCACGGTGTCGTCCACCGTGACATCGCCCCACTCTTCGGCGCCGGTAGTGCCGGCCGCGATCCCCCCGGCGGCTGCCCGTGTGGCCGGCTTCTTGCGCTTCTTGATGAACGTTTCGGCGATGGCTCCCACGACCTCGGTGATCTCCTCGCCGGTGACGAAGCGGGTCATATCGACGATATGGGCGTTCAGGTCGCCATGGGCCCCGGAGCCGGCCAGCGTCT
>JBBIQF010000680.1:0-2936 GCA_037442445.1 Planctomycetaceae bacterium | reverse complement strand
CGTGGCCGAGGCATGGCGTGTTGCCCGGTAACTTCCCCGGGCCGTGAACGGTTACGGGAGTACTGGAGAACGATGGGCTAGGTTCATCCCGGCGGCCATCGGTGAAGCTGGCGCGCGTGGGTGCAAAGCACCCACCCTACGGTAGGGATTCAACGCGGCCCACGGGGTGACGATAACCGTCCCCATGAACCTCGATGATCCGGTCTGCCAATGCTTCGGCGTGAGCCTTCGCAAGGTGCTGGCTTTCTTGCGGGTTTACAAGCCACAGCGCGCAAGCCAGATCAGCGAGTACCTTCGGGCTGGGACCGGTTGCGGGTGCTGCCGGCCGGAACTCGAACGGCTGTTCCGCCAGTTCCAAGAGGAACAGCGCCGCAGCAACCCCGACCAGGCGGAGCCGCCCTGACCAACGCTCTTGCAACCAGCACCCCATTATGGTCGGTGGGGCCCCCTTATTCGGCGGGTCCGCAGAGGCTCAGCCGCCACAAGCGGGGTTTTTCGGCCGGGGTGCTGGCATTTCTGGCCGGGTTTTGAAACAATGGCAGTAAGGGCAATTGGTGTGCAAGTGCGGGAAGGTGCGCTCATGACCCAAGGAAAACGCGAGGGGTTCACGTTGGTCGAGCTATTGGTGGTGGTGGCCATCATCGGCATTCTGGCGGGGCTGCTGTTGCCCGCGGTGCTGAATGCCCGGGAACGGGCCCGGCAGGGCACGTGCATGAACAACCAGCACGAGATGGCCTTGGGCGTCCTCCAGTATGAGACTGCCAAGCAGCGCCTGCCGGGATATGTCAATTCGTTTGCGGGTCGGGCGTTGACCTGGCCAGTGGTGCTGTTGCCCGAGATCGGCCGCTCGGACCTGTGGGAAGAGGCCCGGCGGGGGAACCTTGGGGCACTCGATGGCGTCCGTGTCCCGCAGTATGTCTGCCCGAGCGACCTGAAAGGGAAAATGCTCAGCTACGTGGCCAATTGCGGCATGCCGGACAACGACGCCAACGTGGGAAACACAAACCTGCCGGCGGCCTACCGCCTGCCCGACTATGCCGCCAATGGGGTGTTCATGAATCTTTACGGGGTGCCGGCAAGTAGTCCCACGGTGCGGCTATCCACGCCCGTGCTTCGCAGCAATGAGATCCGCGATGGCGCCGCTCACACTTTGCTGCTGTCCGAGAACCTCCAGATCCCCAGCGGTGCCGATCCCACGGCCCTGTACAACCCGCCCACCGGAACGCTGGAAGAGAACTACGGGATGGTATGGCAGTGGATCAATTGGTCAAGCAGCGTGCAGCCGCCCGGACAACTGCCCGCCGATCCCTGCTGGCAGATCAACCAGTGCCGCGATTCGGCGGCGGCCTATGCCCGGCCGTCGAGCAACCACGTGGGCGGCGTAATGGTCAGCTACTGCGATGGGCACCAGCAATTCCTCAGCGAGCGGATCGACTACGTGACCTTCCAGCATCTGATGACGCCCGACAGCAACAAGGTGGTGAACACCACCAATCCGCAGGGGCCTGTCAGCTTGCCGCGCTATCAAGACCCCGAATTGGGTTCGGAATAGCCGCCGGGTGGGTGCTTTGCACCGCGCGAACCGAATAGGGCGTGTGTGCACGGCACGCACCCTACAGCCTGCCCGCTCCCCGGCGGCTCGTGGCTCTGCGCGCGTGCACAGCACGCATCCTACTTTGGCGCGCCCACGCGGAGCACCGGCACTTCCCACAACGGCGTGGGCCGCCGCTCGCTGGTCAGGTACAACGTCATGCCGTCGTTGCCGTAGCAGATGGCCTCGCCCTGGGCGCGGTCGGGCATGGGGATTTCGCGGGGCGGCCGGGCCAGCGCCTGGCGCCAGCTTTCGCCAGGCTGCCGGACAAACTCGAAAGCGTTGTTGTACGTGACGACGATGGCCCGCCGGCCGTCGGGCGAAACGTCCATGCCGGTGGCCTGCCGCATGTGCAGCGTGGCGGCCCGGCGAGCCACTTGGGCCTTGCGCGTCGGCTCCTTGGGCCAGGCCAGCACATAGGCGTGGCATTGCGGCCCGCGCTCCTTGCTCACCAGTAGCACGGTCCTGTCGGTAGGGTCGATCCCCACGGCTTCGCAATTGCGGAAATCGTCGTCGAACGAGAAATACACGGTCTCGGCCACCGGCACCTCCCGCACCAACACACCGCGCTGGGCATCGACCGGCGGCTCCTCGACCAGGTGCAGCATGTGCACGGCCGCGGCCAAGTTGTTGTTGCCGGTATCAGCCAGGACCAAGTACGGCTTCCCGGCCCAGACCAGCGAGGCCATATCTTCCCAATCGAAGGCCCGGACATCGTTCAGCGTACAGGAACCCAGGTCGCGGCCCTGGCGATCGAACAGGTACAGCCGGGCATCGGCATCGGAATCGTTGTGCGACCAGAACAGTCCCGGCACGCGGTGCGAGACCGCCAGGCCGCTGCTTTCGTCCAGCGCGTGGCAGGCCAGCACGGCCAACTGGCGGGGTGGGCCGTAGTGGATGGTCTGGGGCCCATCGGGCGGGGCCAACGCGGCCCGGCGGGCCTGCTCTTGCGCCAGCAGTTCGCGCACAAAGCGCTGGTCGGCATCGCTGAGCGACGCAAGCGGCAGGTGGATGGTCCGGCCATCGAGCGACCTCAGCCATACCTCGCCGTGGTTGCAATCGATGAACTCTGCCTGGAGCTGGGGCTGGCCCGAGCGATGTGTCCAGGTGCGGACCTGGCCGAATGCCGAACCGATTAACAAACCCGCAGTTGCGAAAAACGCCAGGCCCATGCGCCCAGCCGGGCCCGCCCAAAAGCACGCTGGCATACCCAACACCTTGCCGCCGCTGGAATTACGGGAGACGCCACAGGCCCACCGGCCGGGGTTCCCTTTGCGGCCATTGTAAAGAGGGGCTCGCGGACGAGCCAGCGCGATTTGCGCCCTGGCCGGCCGCGGATAGACTG
>JBBIQF010000679.1:0-2967 GCA_037442445.1 Planctomycetaceae bacterium | reverse complement strand
GCAAGACCGATTACGCGGTCAACGAGGGCGATTACATCACCGATACGCGTGAAGGGCCTCGCACGCTTCAGGAAGGCGATTCGGGGGCTTATCCCTGGCGCGATACCACCCGGGCCACCGGCATCTGTTTCCAGCGGAGCGAGCTGGACCCGGCCTCGATCCGCGATGGCCTGTCGAATACGTATTTTGCCGGCGAAAAGCATGTTTCGGCCGATGCGTATGACACCTTCGACGATCCGGGGTACGACCAAAGCGCCTACGGCGGCGTGGACCTCGACCTGAACCGCTGGGTCATCGAGCCGCCCTTGCGCGACGGCCCCCAGCCCGAACCGCGGCGTTTCGGCAGCGCGCATCCGGGGGGCTGCCATTTCGTCTTCTGCGACGGGGCCGTACGCCTCATCCGCTACGATATCGACGCCGAGACGCACCGCCGGCTGGGCAACCGCCGCGACCGGCTGCCCGTTAACCCCGAGGCGTACTGAAGGCCCGGCCGGGCCGCTTCGCCAGCAGGCCACCGTGAAAGGAGGGGGCAATGAGCACGGGTCCGCCAGACGCCACCGGCCAGCCGCCGTTGTTGAGCGTGATCGTCCCCGTGTATAACGAGGCGGCCACGCTGGATGCCCTGTTGCAGCGGGTGGCCAAGGCCCCTTTCGCCAAAGAGGTGATCGTGGTGGACGACGGCTCCACCGACGGCACCGCCGAGGTCTTGGGCCAGTGGTCGGGCCGGCCGGGAATCGTCGTGCTCCGCCATCCCGCGAATCGGGGCAAGGGGGCTGCCATCCGCACCGGACTGGCCCAGGCCCGCGGCCGGTTCGTCCTCGTACAGGATGCCGACCTGGAATACGACCCCCAGGATTATCCCCGGCTGGTCGAGCCGCTCGTGGCAGGGGCGCCGGTGGTGTACGGCTCGCGGTATCTAGGCGGCCGAGGGCCGTGGACGCCCCACCGCCTGGGTGTGATCCTGCTGAACTGGTGCGTGTGGTGGTGGTATGGGGCCCGCATCTCCGACGAAGCCACGTGCTACAAGGCGTTCGCGGCCGAGGTGCTGCGGGCGATGAACCTCCAATGCCAGCGATTCGAGTTTTGCCCGGAAGTAACGGCCAAGGCGCTGCGCATGGGTTTGCGGATCGTCGAGGTGCCCATCCGCTACCGGCCGCGGAGCAAGAAGCAAGGAAAGAAACTCCGCTTCCGCGATGGGATCGAGGCCGTGCGGACCCTGTGGCGCTTGCGCCGCTGGACCCCTTGAAAAGCCGCACACGGGACGTTTTTTCTTATCCCCTGCCTCCGGCGCGGCACCCGGCGAAAAGGTCTTGGCGCTACTCCCCCTGCCCGCTACCACGGTCCGTGTCCACGGCCTCCGGCGCGACACCCGGCCAATAGGGTTTGGCGTCGCAGGAAATGAGCTACGTCCCCGTTTATTTCAGGCGCGACTGGAGGGATTTGAGCGGCTTGGCGGCCTTCTCTTCTTTGAACGGGTTGGGCAACTCCGGTGGGGCGGAGAAGCTCGTCGGTCCGCCCTGGCTGGGCCAGCGATAGCCCACCAGCTCCAGCGTCTGGCGGTGGTCTTTGAGCACTTCCAATAGCGCGTCGAGGCGCTTCTTGGCCTCGTCGTCGGAAAGCTCGTCGGCGGCGTCGAGCCCCTGGAGTTGCTCCTGGACCTTCTTGCGTTGCTCGCCGGTCAGTTGGATGGTGGGGAGATTGCCCGTGACCAGATCGAGTTTGGCCACGAGCGAGGCGAGTTGGAGTTTGGGGTTAGGACCGCGCCCCATGCCTCCCTTGGGGGCACCGGCACCGGGGCCGCCCGGCGCCCCCATGCCCATCTTGCCGCCGGCGGCGCTGCCCGGCGGACCGCCCATGCCCATGGGCGGCGTGGGCGTTGCCGACTCCGCCTGGGCCGCTCCGGGCTTGTCCAAGTGATAGCCCATCAGATTCATCGTGGCCACCGCGGCCCCGGCCCCCAGGGCCAGGCAGATCACGGCTACCGAGATAATGGTTGGCACCTTGGCTTCGGCCGCCATCGTACACCTCCTCTGTGCGTGAAGCACCTCGGATCGATCATGACCTGTCCCGCGTGCGCCCGTTGACATCTTGGGCCGCGATGCCCCGCGGGACACCGAAATCGAACCTAGTACAGCGGGCGGGGGCTGTCAACGAGGGGCCGGTGGGGCGAACGTACTGTCGGGCTTGAGGGCAACAGCAGTCGCAAGCGCTGGCACTGCGAAGAGCCGCCCGAGTGCCGCGTTGGAAAGATGCCGGCTGCACCGGGCCCTTACGGGCCCGGCTCGTGGCCCCGCCTCACGGATCTGGCCCGCAGGATCGCCGCTACGTGGGGCTGCGTCGTGCCGACACCGGGCCCTTACGGACCCGGCTCATGGGCCCGGCTCGTGGGCACGGCTCATGGGGCCTTCGTTTGACGTGCGGCCCTCGTAGCAGTCGTTTCCCATCCGTGGTTAGGGCCGAAAAGGACGGCAGCCAGGCGGTTGTTGGCCGGGCTTATGCCTCCGTAGAGGGGGCCTAGGGCGCTTTGGCATGAAAATTCGAACACCATATAGTTGACATACGTACACTGGTTGCTAGAATAGCGGCAAGTTCCAAACCAACGGGGTGCCCGTCTCGAGGAGAAGACGCCATGCACGAGGAGCTGATTTGCCTGGAAGACGAGCCTCGGCAAGAGGTGGACCGAGGCCGGCAGGTTTGGGCCCTGGGCGAGGTACTGGCGGAGCTCTTGGCCCAGTACCAGGCCCGCTATCCGGATCTGAAGGTGGTGCTGGTCGAGACGCCGGCCCGGGCGGTTTCGTAGCGCCGGCGGGCGTGGTGTGGCTGCGGCCGGCCGGCTGCGGAGGCTGTAACCGTTCACGGCCCGGGGCCTTCCGGATGCTTAAAGGCAAGGAGTGTCCGGGATGCGGCGAGTAACGGAGCGCGTCCCTCCAGGGTGGAGGGCCACGCTCTGTCGTGGCCGAGGCACTG
>JBBIQF010000678.1:0-2981 GCA_037442445.1 Planctomycetaceae bacterium | reverse complement strand
GGAAAAACCGGCCGATATCTACGCTTTGGTCGTGTGGCACTACCACGCCGAAGGCCGGGTGTACCACGATGTGATCGTCCAGATCTCCGACGATCCGGATTTCATCGAAAACGTCAAGACGGTATTCAATAACGACTTCGACAATTCGTCGGGCCTGGGGTTGGGCAAGAACCTGGAATACATCGACGACTACCGCGGCAAGCTCATCGAGGTGAAGGATGCCCAAGGCCGGCCCGTGCGGGGCCGCTATGTCCGCCTGTACTCTAAAGGCAACACCTCGAACGACATGAACCATTACGTCGAGGTGGAAGTGTACGGGCGGCCGGCGAAATGAGGCCCTCGGCCAGTGGGGCCCGGCAAGTCGGGGCTGCGGCGGCCCAGGCATCGGGCCTGCCAGGCCAAACCGTGCGGACTTCGCTCGCCAGCACCGCGGCGCTGGCCGCGTGCCTGCTTGCTGCAACCCTCGCCGCGATCGCCCTCCGCTTGCCCCGCCTGGGCGACCGCCCCATGCACGGCGATGAGGCCAACCAGGCGGTCAAGGCCGCTACGCTGTGGGAAACCGGTGTCTACCGTTACGACCCCCACGATAACCACGGACCTACGCTCTACTGGCTGACCCTGCCTTCGCTTTGGATTTCAGGCCATGGACTGGCCCAAAGCCGCGAAGAGGACTACCGTATTGTGCCGGTGGTTTTTGGGGTCGCCTTGGTGCCGCTGGTGCTTCTCGTGCACCGCGGGCTGGGAAGCCTGGCCGTGGCAGGCGCAGCAGCCCTGACGGCCATTTCCTCCGCCCTGGTGTTCTACTCGCGGTATTACATCCAGGAAACGCTCCTGGTGGGCTTCACCTTCGGGGCCCTGGCCTGCGCATGGCGGGCGGGTACCCGCCGGGCGTGGCCCTGGGCCGCGGCGGCCGGACTGTTCGCTGGCCTGATGTACGCCACCAAGGAGACATGGATCCTTTCGGCCGCGGCACCCGCGGCCGGCCAGGCCTTGACAGCCCTGTGGGGCCACCTTCGAGACGGCGACTGGCCCGCACTGGGCGCCGCCACGCAGCCACGGCTTTGGCTCCCCGCCGCCGGTGGTGCCGCCGTTGTGGCCATCCTCTTCTACTCCTCGTTCGGAACGCATTGGTCGGGGGTCACCGATTCGCTCCGCGCGTACCTCAACTATTGGGGCCGCGGCACCCTCGGTGGCGAACACGCCCACCCATGGTACTTCTACTTCGAGCGCCTGCTGTGGTTCCGGCCTGCCCGCGGCCTGGGCTGGAGCGAGGGACTGATCGCGCTGCTCGCCGGGATCGGCTTCCTCGATAGCCTGTTCCGGCCCCCCGGCCGGCCCGGGCCAGACGTACGCCTGGTGCGATTCCTGGGCTTCTACACCGCCGTCCTGGCAGGCCTTTACGCCGCCATCCCTTACAAGACCCCATGGTGCATGCTGGGCTTCGTGCATGGGTTGGTGCTGTTGGCCGGCGTGGGCATTTGGGTGGCTGCGCGCCGGCTGCCCGGGCGGCCCTGCGGGCTTTGGCCTTGACCGGAGTGGTGGCCGCAGGGGCCCACTTGGCATGGCAGTCCTATCGCCTGAACTACGTGTTCGCCAGCGACCCCCGAAATCCCTACGTCTATGCCCACCCTTCGCGGAACGTGCTCGACTTGGCCGGACTCTTGGAACGCTTGGCTCAGGCCGCCCCCGAACAGCACGCCCTGTTCATCCACGTCGTCTCGGCCGAAAACTATTGGCCCCTGCCCTGGTATCTCCGCCGGTTCGATCCCAACCGGGTCGGATACTGGAGTGACGCCGCGGCCTGGGCCCACGACATGGCGTCGGCCCCCGACCCCGCCGTGATCATCTTCACCCCCGAGGCCGAAAGCACCGTCGATGCCACGCTCCGCGTGCCGTACAGCAAAGGCAAGACCTACAACCTTAGGCCCACGGATGTCCGCCCGGCAGGGACCGCCGGCCCGCCCCGCGGCACGCTCATCCTTTCGGTCTACGTGCGCGAAGACCTTTGGCAACGGTTCCTGGAGCAGCACGAGGCGCCGTAGGGTGCGTCCTCCGGGCGCACGCGGCTTCAGGAGCGTAGGGTGCGTCCTTTGGACGCACGCGATCCGGCCGACCATCAAGGGTAGGCCCGTCTTTCGGACGCACGCGGCCATCGACTCGCCGCTTCCTCCATCTTTCGGCACTGGTAGTGCGGCATCTGCCGGGACCTTGTGGGGCGGCCTGCGGGTCTTCGGGGCGCGCTGGAACCCCGGTACAATAGCGGCGCAGAGCTTCTCGTCACTGGTCCGAAGGAGCGAGGTTTGCCATGACCGAAGCAGAACGCAAGCGCCGTCTGGCCGAGGTCAAACTCGCTTTGGCCCGTAAGTACGAGCGCCTGGCCCAAGTCGCCGACAGCCAACCCAAGCGCAAGCAGTTCCAGTACCACGCCGCCCGCTACCGCCGCGAGGCCGAACGCCTCTGCGGCGGCATACGGAACCCAATTTGCCCAGGTTGACACGCTCGCAAGATCCGGCACCCGAGATGGATCGCAATTCCAGCTTTGCTCGGGACCTGCCGCTGCGGCGCCCCGGGCCGCGCCGCCTCGCCACCCGACGCCTCCAAGAGCGGCCGCGATGGACACGCCCCGGCAGTCCTGCTATTCTTACGGGAGTGCCCAAAGGCTGCTTGCTGTCGCATTTGGCTCGCCGACGTGCGGCGGCCCCGCGCCCGTAGCTCAAAGGATAGAGCAGCGGATTTCTAATCCGCCGGTTGGGGGTTCGAGTCCCTCCGGGCGCACCTTTTCAACCTCACTGCAAACCCCGCTACCCGGGGTTTAGAATGCTTCCGAGCCGCGACCGCCAGGGAACGGACTATCTGCGGGAATATCGCCACACGAACGAGCCCCGGGCGTCAGCCCGGGGTGGGGCGCGGGCAACGTTGGGGTGCTGGCCGCACCGGGGGCTGACGCCCCCGGCTCGTGGCTGACGCCTCATGCCGACCCG
>JBBIQF010000677.1:0-2985 GCA_037442445.1 Planctomycetaceae bacterium | reverse complement strand
CCGCTGCGGCGCACGGCGAGTTTTGCCGCCCGGTCGGCCGTGGCGTGGGAGATCACCGCCCGGTAAGAGGGCGGATTGTCTTGCGCAGTTTTCCCAGATTTCGCGGCCTTTGGCAGGGGCAAAACGGTCCTTATTCACCCGCCCCAAACAACCGATTTTATCTGTGGGTCCGCAGGTTCCGCGGGGAAGGACGGTCTGGGGGTTTAGGCCGCCGGGCAAGCTGCGTACATGAATCGCCACAGTCGTGCCGCGTATTGGCCCTGGGTGTGCGGGTTGGCGTGCTTATTGGCCTTGAGCCTTGCCGCGCCGCGTGTTTGGGAGGAGCGTGCCCGCCAACGGGCGCTTCGCCAGGCCTCTTTGGCGCTCAAGGCCGTCCAGCCGCCGGCTAGCGTGGCCACGGGCCCTGCGCTGGATGCACCGCACCTCCTCGCGCCCATCTCGGCCGGAGAGGCTGGGCCCGCGGAGCAAGCCCCCAACCCATCGCCATCAACCGGGCAGGCCCTGGCGCTGGTGGATCCGCCTGGCGCGGGCCAGCAACCCCCGGCCATGCAACCCCAAGCGGTGCAATCGGCAAGCCCCTCCGCTTTTTACCCCACGGCCAACGATGCGGCGCCTGGAGAGGCGCCTGGCCAGGTGCCTATGCCCTCGGCAGCGTCCGATGTGCCGGCCCCAGCGCCAGCGCCCGGCTCAGCGGGCCCTTCGGCGCCGCCGCAGGACCCCGCGGTATCGCCTGCGGCACCGGTGGAAGTGGCCCATCGTCCCGTGCCGCAGGACCGCCCGCCGGAGGCCCGGCCCCAGCCGGCGACCTCCCAACCACCTGAGCGATCGCCCGATGCGGTCCCCGCCCCTGGGACGGCCGGGCCTGCGGAAACCGCTGCCCCCAATATGGGCGACTGGCCTGGCAGCGACGTTTGGACAGAGCCTGCGGCGCTATGGGACTATTTGGAGGAAGTGATTACCGAATGCGAGACCGGCCCATGGGCAATGGAGGTCCAACGGGCCTTGCGCAGGCTCAGACCCGCGCTGTTGCAAGGGGGGCCGCCCGCCGCCGAGGTGCTCGACCGCCTGCGCCGCCTGTGCCAGCAGGGCTGGTCTTTGGCCGAGCAGCTCGAGAATCTGGCGCTTGCCACCAAGGTCCGCCGGGTGTGTTATGCCCTCGACCGGCGCCAATGGGTGTGGGAGGAGACCGCGGTTTCGGGGGGCTTGCGGGCCGTTATGGAGGACGGCGTCCGGCCGGACCCCCAGCGCCTGGCCCTGTGCCTGGGACAAGTGGACGCCCTATTCCAAGGTAGCCCCCAAGGGGAGTTGTGGAGCCAGTTTCTGACGCTCGATGCTTTGGGCGAACTGGCCCGGCATCGGGCCGAGGCCGATTTGGCCCAGCGGCGCCGCGTGGCCCGGGCCGTGCTGGACCGCCTGGCCCACGTGCGGCTGGACGCGGCACAGCGCAAGCTCGTTCAGCATCCCGCGCTGGTCGCCCTCCGAGAGGAACTCCGGCGGTGGGCCATCGAGCCGGCCCCCTGGGCCACCCTGCTCGGCGAGATCGAACACTATGAGGCCACCGGGCTGCCCAGCGATGCGCGCCGGGTGGCCGAACGCATCGGGCAATTGGCCCTCTCGCCGCTGGCCGAGCGGCGCCAATTGGCCCACCACCTGGCCGCCCACTACCGCAATGCCAATGTGCGGATCGCCGCCAGCGCCGCCTTCCTCAACCGCCTGATTCCTGAGCGGCCCGAGGAGGTGGCCTATGTGGAGGATTGCGTGCTGGGCCGGCCGGTGCGCGGCCAGCGCGTCACCACCACCGAGGTTTCCGTGCGGCTGATTCCGGATACGGGGAAACTTCGCCTGGCCCTCGAAGTCGATGGGCTGGTCGAGTCGCTCACGCGGTCGGTCGGTGGGCCGGCCCGCTTCCTCAACGCCAGCCAGGCCACCTATTCGGCATGGAAAGAATTGGAGATCGGCCCCGAGGGGATGCGCATCCTGCCGGCCCAGGTGTGCGTGCACAATGAGTTGCGGCTGCGGGGCGTCTCGACCGATTGGGACGGATTGCCGCTATTGGGGGCGCTGGCCAACGAGCTGGCCCGGAGTGGCCACGAGTCTCGCCGCTGCGAAGCCAATGCCGAGATCGAGGCCAAGGTGTGCGCCCGTGCCAAAGCCCAGGTCGATGCCGAGGCCGATGCCCGCTTGGGTGCCCTTGTGCAGGAAATCCGGGAGCAGCTTCTGGAGCCGCTGGCCGAAATGTCGCTCGGCCCGCAAGTCCTCTGGGCCGAGACCAACGAGCAGCGGCTGGTGCTTCGGGCCCGGCTGGCGGCCGAGGACCAACTGGGGGCGCACACGCCGCGGCCGATGGCCCCGGCCGACTCGCTCTTCAGCTTGCAGGTGCACGAGTCGGCCTTGACCAATCTGGTTTCCCGCATGGGCATCGACGGCAAGACGCTGACCCTGGCCGAAATGCGGCAGCGCCTGGCCGAACGCCTCCGCCGCCCCCCTGCCGCCCCAATGTCCCCCGATGCCGATTCCGCTGCCCAACCCGATGACGACGACCTGGCCATCACCTTCGCCCCGCGCGATGCCCTGCGCCTGCGGTGCACCGGCGGCCAGGTGGTGCTTACCGTGGCCATTGCCCGGTTGGTCCACCATGGCAAGAGCTACGAGGATTTCCAGGTGCGCGCCCTGTACCGGCCGCAGGCCCACGGGCTGGAGGCCCAGTTGGTCCGCGACGAAGTGATCTACCTCTCCGGGCCGCGCCTGAGCACCCGGGCCCAATTCACCCTCCGGGGAATCTTCACCAAAGCCTTTTCCCGGCACAAACCGTGGGCTTTGCTGCCGGAACGGATCACCCGGCAGGGCCGGCTGGGGGGGCTTGCGATAACTCAACTGGTGGCGGAGGATGGCTGGCTGGGGCTGGCCATCGGGCCGCAACGCCAGACCTCTGCCGAGGTCGCCTGCCGGGCCGACCGCTAAAAAGATTTATATGATCCTGGCCCG
>JBBIQF010000676.1:0-2992 GCA_037442445.1 Planctomycetaceae bacterium | reverse complement strand
CCCCGAAAGGTCTTTCCCGTTAAAAAGGCTTTTCATGCCCAGGGGCTTGAGTTTGACATCGGCCAGTGCCAAAGACCCCTGGGAGCAGACCACGCCCACGTGTCCGCGGCGGCGGGACTGGGGGTCGGTGTAATCGAGGACCTGTTGGCCATCCAGCGCCACGGTAACGCGCCCGCTTTGCACCGCCAGTTCCAGGCTGCGCCATCCCGTTGGGGCGGGGAGGGTCCGGGCCGCTTTCCGGCCGGCAAGGCTTCCTTCGGGCCCGCCCGCCGTGCCCAAGCGCACGACGTAGCAGGTCGCGGGATCCGGCGGGACCCGTTCGCCCACCCAGTGTGCCACCACGGCAGCATCGGTTTGGGAGCCCGCCCGGTAGCGGCACCTGAGGGCGAAATCGCCGAATTGGCTGGTCGATCGCAAGAGGGCCTTCTGCCCGGCCACGGGGCGCAGGGCACCTTCGGAGACCTGCCAGGCGTTTTCGGGCACGGCCTGCCAGCCGAAAAGCGTGGCCCCGTCGAACAGCAGAATCCAACCCTCGTTCAGTTCCTGGGGGGTGATGGTCGCGGCCGGCTGGGCCCAAATCGGGCCTGCCAGGCCCCATAGCAGAAGGGCATGCACCACCACTCCACCCACCCACAAGCGTCGCAAGATGATTGTCACGTACGTTCCTCGGAAAAAGGGGGTTGCGGGTTTGCTGAAGATGCCCAAGGCCCAAGGCCTTGTGGCGCCGAGGAGGCCAGCGGGCCTTCCCGAGCAAAGGGCGAGCCTCCCGGCGGCGGTTTGCGGAGCCGGCCCAGGATTTCGCCGGCCAGCCACACCAGCGCGAAAAGCGCCGCGTACACCACCATGCCGGCCACCAGGGCCACGAAGCCGGCCGAGAGGCCCTGAGCCCATCCCCGGCCGCGGACGGCCAGGCCCACGATGGAGAAAACACAGGCCAGCACCGCGGTCAGCGCCAGCAACCAGCGGATGGTGAACTGCGGCACGAGCATGGCCACGATTGTCGGCTGCGGGCCGGCGGCCGTCAATGGGCCTGCTGGCCGGGGGTTTGTGCTTGCCCGCCTTGCCCAACGTCAATGCGCCTGGGGAATGTCCCGCCATGCGAAGATCGCCGCCGCCGCCACATACGCCGCCAGCCCCAAGCCCACAAGCGTTCCATCGTACTGCCATTGCAGGCGGCAGGCTTCTTCCGGCGCGGCCAGGATGAGCCGCTGCGGCTCAAAAGCCGTGAGGAACGAAAGGTACCGCAGCCCGGCGCCTGCGGGCCACAGCCGGGCGATCATCTTCACGATGGCCGAAAGCGTAAACACCCCGCCCACCCACAAAATCGTATGCCAGCGGTCGCGGTCCCACGACGAGAACAGGGTGGTGATGGCGGTCAGGCAGAAGACCATGGCGGCCAGGTTTACCGCGCCAGGAAAGAATGTCCCCAGTGCGACCGGTTCTTCCAGGGCCACGGTGGCCAGGCCCATGCCTTGTCCCAGCCACAGGGCCAGCACCAATAGGATAGTGCCCGCGGTGGTGACGGCGGCGGAAGCCAATACGATTGAGGTGCGGCGAATGGGAAGCGAAGCCACAAGGTCCATAGTGCCGCGGGCAATCTCGCCGCTGACGGTGGCCGAACCCCCCCCCAAGGCCCCCCCCACCAGCACCACCAGGGCCACCGCGTGCACCAACACGCCGCGCAGTCGCCCGGGGGGGGGGGCCAGGTCGGGCCGCGGCACGCCGGGCCGCCGGCCCACGAAATCGGGCAACAGATGCAGGAGCTTGGACATCACCCCGGTGCGGAACTGGCTCATCAGCCACACGAACAGCCAGCCGAACAGCCACAACACCACGGCGCTGACGGCAAACTGCCGCCACGCTTCGGCGATGGCCTTGCGCCACAGGGCCGTGTTCATGGCCGGGCCTTCGTAACCCCGGCCTCCCGTCCGGCGAGACTGCCCGGGTAACAGCGCTTCGCGAAGCCGTCCGGCAAGGCGGGGAACCCAGACGCTTTCTTGCCGCCCTCTGGCTTGGGTGCCGGGCCCAAGAGCCGCACCACAACGAGCACGCTTTTCGGCCGCTCTAGGGCCTCTGCCGGGCCCTTGCCGGCCGCAGGGGGCACGCGCGCCAGCCGGGCCTCGATTGCCGGCGGTGGTCCAAGGGCACCGGCCAGAACGATATCCCATTGCAACTCGGCCGTGCCCCGCGGCCCCACCTCGACCGTGCGTTTGGCCTGGCCCAACACCTTGCCGGCACTCAGCTCCAACTCGGCTGCGACCTCCGCGGGGCGATCGGCCAGATTGAACAGCCGCACGCGAAACGGCAGCTTTTCGGGCGTGCCGGCCTTGAGGCGGTAGCCCTCGGATGTGGGCTGCACGTGATGCGCGTCGAACTCATATCGGGCGATGAGGCTCGGCGGGGCTAGCCTGCGCGGCGATTGCCCCCGGCCCAGCGCCCATAGGCGGGCCGCCGCCGTGGCCGTCTCCAACCGGCCGCTTGCACCCGCCGGGTCCAAGCGCACATACGCCAGCCCATCGGGCACAGGCACGTGGCCTTGGGCATCCACGGCCAGCACGCGCCCGTCGATCCCTTCCACCTGCCACTGGGCATCGCCCTCTTGTTTGTCCTGACCCTGGGCGCTCCACAGCACCCCCTGCGGAAAGCGGATACGGCAGTTGGGATCGGGCTTGCCGGTGTACACCACGGCCAGCAAGGTCGGGCCTTTCCGGAACACCCGGCTGCGGAGGACGCGGGTGTCGTCCAAAGGCAGGTCGCCTGCGTACTCGGCGCCGGCCAGGCGCCGGGCGGCCTGGGCATAAGCGGCCATGGCCCGCAGGGGGGTGGCCCGCCGGTCCATCATGCCAAAATTGTTCTCGTTCTCGTCGTAATACGGATAAACGAAAGCGAAATACCGGGCGACGCCGCACGCCCGGGCTTCCACCGCCTTCATGGTGATATCCAGGGCGCTTGCCGCGTCCTGGTCGGCCGGAGGCCGCTCGGGACCCCGCTT
>JBBIQF010000675.1:0-2996 GCA_037442445.1 Planctomycetaceae bacterium | reverse complement strand
CGCCTGGTGCGCAAGATCATCCGCGAGCAGAAGCTCGACGAGCAGCGCTGGGTGCCGCGCGACGTGGCCGCCTATGCCTCGTTCTATGCCGACGTACCCAACGCCTTCGACAACTTCGGACCCCTGTTCGACGAGTTGTACGGCGAGGGGGAACCCGGCTTCTGGAACGATACCCTGCTATCGCTCGAACGAGACCCGGACGGGCCGCGCATCAATCTCCGGCAGGAATTGGTGGTCTATCTGGGCCCGCGGATCTCGGTGCTGACCGACTATCAGCTTCCCATCACCACCACCAGCGAGCGCTTGCTGTTTGCCATCGAGGTCAAGAACGAGGACGCCGTGGACCGGGCCCTGGCCAAGCTGTTCAAGAACGATCAGGAGATGCGGCAGCATCCCGAGCCGGTCCCCGGCCACAAGCGGACGATTTGGGAGGCGGTGCCGCACGACGCCTCGTCGGTCCCTTCGGTAACGCTGGATTTGCCCCCCATCGGGCCCGCGGGGGCCGCCAAAGGGCCGGCGCGCGAGGAACAGCCCCTGTTGCCCCACCAGGCTATGACGGTGGCCCACGGGCATCTTTTGATCGCCTCCCACGTCGATTTCCTCAAAAAGGTGCTCCAGCAATCGGACGAGAAGAGCAGCCTGTCGCAGACCGTCGAGTACCGGATCGTCGAGAAGGCCCTGCGCAAGATCGCCCCCGACGCTTACGCGGCCGCGATCTTCAACCGCACCGACGAAACGTACCGCCCCACCTATGAACTCATCCGCCAGGGCAAGATGCCGGAAAGCGAGATGCTTCTGGGCCGGCTGCTCAATACCCTCCTCGGTCCCGGGACCAAAGGGGTCCCCCGCAAACAGGAGATCGAGGGGAGCAAGATGCCGGAGTTCGATTACGTGCGGCGGCACCTGTCGCCGGCCGGCGCGGTAGTGGTAAGCGAGGAGGACGGCTGGTTCATCAAGGGGTTCATGCTGGGCAAACCGTAAGCTTTTTGGGCGGCCAGCCGCCGCTTTCCCCACCCGAGCCAGGGCGCGGCAGTCCGCCGGGCCGCAACTCCTGGAGCGTAATCCTGTCCGGGGCCGTGCATGTCCCCTAGGCCGCTGTCCCGCGTTGTGGAGCGTCTGTTGACCTTCCGGGTCAAACCGATCGAACAGGCGCTGGCCGAGCGCGAGGACCCCGCCACGCGGCTCAAGCGGGTGCTGGGGCCGGTGGATCTGGTGATGCTGGGCGTGGGAGGAATCGTGGGGGCAGGCATCTTCGCGCTGGTGGGGACGGCGGCCGCAGGCGACGCGGCCCGGCCCGGCGCCGGACCGGCCCTAGTCCTTTCCTTCCTCCTGACCGGCGCGGCCTGCGCACTGGCCGGGCTCTGCTACGCCGAGTTCGCCTCGCTGGCACCCATCTCCGGCAGCGCCTACACCTATGCCTACACGACCCTGGGCGAGGTGCTGGCCTGGATCATCGGCTGGGACCTGATCCTCGAATACGCGGTGGGCAACGTGGCGGTGGCTGTCTCGTGGTCCGGCTACTTCTGCGAACTCTTGCGAGGCCTGGGCATCGAGATTCCCCGCTACCTGGCCACCGACCTCCGCTCCGCGCTGCGCGACCCCGAGCTTCTGGCCTCTGCACCGCGACTTTTGGGCATTCCCTTGGTATTGAATGTGCCCGCCGTGGGCATCATCGCCGCTCTGACTGCGTTGCTGGTGCTGGGAATCCGCGAGACGGCATGGTTCAACGCGGCCATGGTGGCGGTGAAGCTCGGCGTGTTGGGCTTCTTCGTGCTGTTGGGCCTCTTTTACGTGAAGCCCGAGAATTGGCACCCCTTTGCGCCCAACGGCTGGGCAGGCATCCAGACGGGGGCGGCCATGGTGTTTTTCGCCTATATCGGCTTCGACGCCGTCTCGACCACCGCCGAGGAGTGCCGGAATCCGCGCCGCGACATGCCCATCGGCATCCTGGGGTCGCTGGCTGTCTGCACCCTGATCTACGTGATCGTAGCAGCGGTGCTGACGGGCATGGTGCCGTGGAACGAGCTAGGGGTGGCCGAGCCGCTCTCGGTGGCCATGCGCGTGGTCAATCAAGACTGGGCCGCAGGGATCGTGGCCTTCGGCTCGGTCGTGGCCCATACCGCCGTGCTGTTGGTCTTCCAGTTAGGCCAGCCGAGGATCCTGTTGGCCATGTCGCGCGACGGGCTCTTGCCGCCGCTGTTGGGCAGGGTGCATCCCAAACGGCGGACGCCGCACGTGGCCACGGTGTTGACCGGGCTGTTCGTGGGTGGGGCATCGGCCCTGGCCAGCCTCGAAGAAATGGCCGACCTGTGCAACATCGGCACGCTGATGGCCTTTTTCCTTGTGTGCCTCGGGATCATTGTATTGCGGCAGCGGGACCCGGACCGGCCGCGGCCCTTCCGCACGCCCGGCGTCCCCTGGGTGCCGCTTGCCGGGGCGGCCGCCTGCTATTGGCTCATTTTGGGACTGCCCGCCGTGGCCCGCGTGCGATTCGCCCTGTGGCTGGTGGCCGGCCTGGCCGTTTACGTGTGTTACGGCCTTCGCCGCAGCCGGCTGCGCGCCGCGCCGAGGTAGCACCGACCGGTAGGGTGCGTGCTCTGCACGCACGCGCAGTTGGCCAATGCCGAAAGCCAAATGACGAATGTCGAATGACGAATGACCAATTGCCCAAGCACCAATGACCAATAAGAGGGGCACAGAGCGCTGCCGAGCCGCGACCGCAAGGGAGCGGCCCGGGCAGTCACGGAGCAAGAACAAGCCGCGGGGTTCGCCCCGGCGGTGCAAGCCCGTTGCCCACCAGCTTCGCCCTTTCTCGTTGGTCATTGGTCATTGGTGCTTGGTTCGCGGTCATTCGACATTCGACTTTCGACATTCGTCATTGGTAGTTGGTCATTGGTAGTTGGTCATTGGTCATTGGTCATTCGACATTCGACATTTGTCTTTCGACATTCGTACTAGGCGATTCACCGGCCCTTTCACGCGCCCGCATGGACCCC
>JBBIQF010000674.1:0-2997 GCA_037442445.1 Planctomycetaceae bacterium | reverse complement strand
CGACAGCTCCATCGATGGCTTCGCGATTTTTCCTTCGGAACAGGCCGCGGAGTTCGAACTTAACGCCGTGTCTCTCCTCGTGGGGCGCCATGAGCCATGAGGCCGGGCGTGCTGGCGTGTACGTGCGCCACGTTGCGCGCAAGCGGCTGGGCGGATAGCTAATAGCTAAAAAGAGGCCGGCCCTAGGGCAAGGGCCGGCCGGGAGGACCCGCCGCGGCTTTGGCCGCGGCGAGGACGGGGGACAGGAAGACAGGCGGCCGCGGGGGCAGCGGCGGTATATGGCCCGCAACCTCCCGGCGGGCACGGGGGGCGGGCAGGCACTTCAGCCGGAACTTGCCGCGCGTGGCCGGGCTTGCCGCGCGCGGATTCTGAACTGGCCGGTTTTCTTCGGGCGCTGGGGGCTGGGGTGCAGTTGCGGCCGCACGGGGCAGTAGGGCAGGCCGAGCCAGATCTCGGCCAGGTCGAGGAAGGCCATGACCCACGCGGCCCAGGGTTTGCCCCGGGTTGCCGATTCGGCGAACTCGGCCCGCCACTGCGGGATCTCGTTTACGCGGCTGCCGATGGCGACCAGCCCCGGGCCTGCCACGTTAAGCTCCAGGGGCAGCATTCCGTACATTTGGAGCGGCGTTCCGTCGAAGCGTCCTTGCTTATACACACCGCCGTAATAAACTCCCGCGCGGAAGTCTCCGCCGTGAAACGTGCCGCCCAGGTACACCCCGCCGGAGAACGTGCCGCCGTAAAAGATGCCCCCGCGGAACACTCCATCGAGGAAGACGGCTGGGCCGCGGATTTGCACCCGGTCGCCCAGGGCGACGGACTTTCGGGCCACGGCCCCGAAGGGCAATGCCTGCCACTGCTCAGCGTTGCCGCCGTAGCGGCGCGCAGCTTGTCGAGGTGTCATGCTATACCTCCGAAAGCCAAAGCGGGCGGTGCCCGCAGGAAAGAAACCATCGGGCCGCCGGTTGCTTGGGGCCCGATCCGATAGGGGCGCGCTGAAGCACAGGCACGGGGCGGCTTCAGCCGCCGTACCAACGCCTGGAGCTTTCCGTGCGGTCTGCCTGCGGCGCAAGGGGTAAACTGCGCCGGACGGATGCGGGCCGACCTTTCCAAAGCGGTAGGGCACTGCGGACGGAAGTGCCGTTGGTTGCGGCCGCCGGCAGAGCATCTGCCCGTTTAGGGCCTTGGTCGTTTAACGCTTTGGCGGAGATCACGTATTCGATGGAAAGCTTTGAGGCGGGCACCGAATTATGCCGCGCGGGGGCGCAAAGTTTAGCACGCCCCGGCGGTGCGCCGGGCGAGGGCGTTGCGGCCGGGGCATCGGCGGTTTGCCGCGGATGGAGGTGGCGAAGCGGCCGCGACCAGCGGGCCGTCTGCGGCGGGCAGGTGGGTGCCGGGCGCGATTAGCCGGTGGAATGCCCGGCGACCGCTTGCGGACCGCCGCATTGGGGTAGACGGCCCGCGGGTCCTCGCGCGCCCCGACTTTGCCGGCATGGCCAAGCGGGGGCGCTGCGGCTCGAATTGTTTCGGCCGGCCTTTTGTCCGGCGGCGTGCCGCTCCGGCCGGGGAGACGCTCTTGGGCTTCTGGGCGTCAGGCCGCCGGCGGTGGCCCGGCGTCTGGCGCGGACGGCGGGCGGCTTTGGCAGCTTTCGCCCAGGGGAGTTGCGCCCTTGGGGGCTCGCGACGATTCTTCGGCGGCCTGGGGCCGGGTCGTGCAGGGGGGCGGGTTTTCGCTGCTGGTTTCGGGACCGCGGGGCGATTCGTTCGCTGGTGCGGTAGGGCCATTAGCGGCCGGAGCTGCTCGGCGGGGTGCCTCAGGGCAGCAGGCCACCCTGCACGTCATCCCGTAGGGGCAGTCCTGGGGCCGCACGTCGAGAAGCGGGTCCTTGATAATGGCCTCGTCCTCCCGGCGCAAGTAGTCGTGCGAGTCCAGGTCCTGCAGGAACTCAAGAGCATCCGCGCCCAGATGGCCGGGGTGTACGGCCAGCACGGGCCGGCGTTGGTTGTTCACGGTCACTTTGAGGGTGTTACGCCCGCGCTCGGTCGTAAGAAGCAAGTTTTCTTCCCGTAAGCTTCGCAACACCACGCGGTACGGCGCCAAAGGGCGATCGAGCCGTGCGGCGAGCTGGCAGGCCACGGCGTAGGCCCGATCGGGGGAGAGATTGACGGCGATGGGCACGGAGTTCGACTCGCCATTGTTGGGGTCGGATGGGACGTGTCGGATCCAGCCGATCATCTCGCCAGAAGGCCGAAGCCCCTTGGCTCCGGGGACGGCGATCCAGCCCCATTGTTCGGCGTCGGGCGGCTGGTCGTCTTCAAATCCCTTGAGGTGCGCCCGGCCCATGGCCAACGCCCGGGCGACGAACTCCAGGAAGCGCGTGCCGTCGTTTTTCTGCCACTGCGCCATCGTCCGCGCGGCGAGGCTGGCTTCGAGGGTCCGGCGAAGCATTTCCAGGCGTGCGCGGGCTTCCCGGCGCGTGATGGCTTGGGTTCCAGCGGCGAAGAGTAGAAAGGTCCGCATCCCCGTGGCCAGCTCGGCGGCCATTTCTACCTGGCGGAACAGGCGGTCCCGGGCAAATGCCCTGCGAAAATCTTCCCGCACCGCGGGCAACCGTTGAGCCAGGCGATTGGCATGACCGGCTAGCCAGCGGATGTAGCCCGCCATGGCCTGGGCAAAAACTCCCTGGGCCGCGAGCGCCTGTGCCTCGGACAGCCGTTTGAGGCACACCATGTGCCGGCGTAGCTCGACGGTCCACAGGCGGGCTTGCAGCGACTCGCCCTCAGGCAGGGTTTCGCCCGTGGCCAGGATCAGCCCTTGGGGATAGGCGACGTCGCCGGGCCGGCCGTAGGCGTTCAATCGCCCACGCCCGCCCTGGTTGCCGGCCCCCCGCACAAGCAGCTCGGCCTTGCGCTGGAGGTTATCGACAGCGTGCCGGGAGTCGACGAAGTCATCGACCACGACCAGGGTATCGCAGGCCCGGCTCAGGACGTTCTCCAAGT
>JBBIQF010000673.1:0-2997 GCA_037442445.1 Planctomycetaceae bacterium | reverse complement strand
GGAGTTGGTACATCGCCATCGTGGCGTAATACCAGTAGTAGCGATTGGGAACGCCCTCGCCGGGGAGTTCGCCGAGCAGGAAATCGCCGGCCTCCCTGGCAGCGGGGTGCGACGGCGGCATGCCCAGCAATAGGCGGCAAACCAAGGCCTCGGCCGTCATGGTGCGCGTCACCTGCTCGCCGGGGCGATAGGCGGCCAACCCGCTGTGCTTGCCGGCCGAGACCCCCTCCAGGTATCGGGCCGCCCCATCCCAGGTGGCTTGCGGGACGGCGGTGCCCGCTAGCTCCGCGCTCTTCAGGGCCATCAGTTGCCAGCCAAGCTGGCTGGTGTCGCCGGCCTCCAGCGGCCGATAGCGCCAGCCCCCTCCCCAAGGGTCTTGCGAACCCACGGTGTAGGCCACTGCCGAGGCCACCGGGCCGCGGAGCCGCGGATCACCGCTGAGGCCCAAGATCTCGCTTACGGCCAAAGTGGCGATGCCGTGGCAATACATGAACTCATAGGTGGCAGCCGGCCCGGCCAGGTTGCCATCGGGCGCCTGCGTGGCCAGAAGGTATTTCAAACCCTTCTCTACAGTAGCGGCGTACGGGCCTTGCCGGTGCGTATTGCCCGAAGCGGAAAAAGCCAAGAGCGCCAGGCCCGTGATGCCGGTGTCGGCCCGGCTGCCTGCGGCTTGCCGGTCGCGGCCCAATTCGTAGCGCTCCTGGCCGGCTCCGTGGCGCCGGGGATTCCAGCGGCCATCGGGGTCTTGATTGGCGGCCAGCCAGTCCAGCGCCCGTTTGACCGCCTGTTCGGTTTCCTCCGAGGCACCGAACGGCCGGGCCCGCTCCAGGCGGTCAGGGGCCACACGCCACCGGTACGGCGCAGGCACAGGGCGTGCGGCCGCGGCCGTGGGGGCCTCGGCCGAGGTCTGCCTCGCCGTGCCGCCCGGGCCTGCCGAAACCTCGGAAGAAGACTCTTTCGGACCGCCTTCTCCCGGCGAACGGTCGGGAGGCCACCGAGGCCACTGGTCGGCCGGGCCGGAGGTTGCAGCGGCCGGCTCGGCGGTTTCCGGCAGATCATGCACCTGAGGCACGGTGGCGGCAGGGGCAAGCGGCGCCGATGCCGGCAAGCCAAGAGTGTCACGCTCTTGGGCGTCCTTGGGGCTATTGGCCGGCTCGAGGTCGCCCGGCTGCGACCGCTGCCCCGGTTGGCCCTTCACGGTGCGAATCGCGGGCGGATCGGTTTCCGAAGTAAGCGGTAACGGGGCGGGAGCGACCACACGGAGCGGGCAAGGCTCGGACGAACCCGGCACATCGCCGTCTGGGGTGGTTTCCGCCGGCTTCGGCAGCGGGGCTTGCCCCTCGACAGGCCCATCCTCGAAGGTGACTTCGAGCGCATGCGGGTATGGCAGCGGGGGCACCACGGGGATCGAAATGGTGGAAAGCCCCAGCACCGCCCAAAGGTGCAACCCCCCCGACACGAGCAGACATTTTTTCCATACCGGCAATCGCCGCCACCGGGTGCGCAGCAAGACCCCCACCGCCGCCGTCAGCGCGCAAAGGCCCAGCCAGGCCAGCGCACTGATAAGGCTGGCCCAGGCCAGCCCGCCCAGCGGCAGTGCGCCGTGAGAGAGCGCGATGGTGCTGGACAGCATCTTTGTCAAATGGGACCTTGCTTGTTTTCCGGCCAAAAACACAGGCCCGCGCTGGCCGATCCCGCGGGCTGGTGGAGCGGCGCGCTGCGTCCCGCCTCGGTGGCTGAGGTCTTCACCCTGCCGCGATTGCCGCCGTTGGCCTACCGCGGCTTGTGCTTCTTTTCGTCCGGCATGACCGCGATGCCCAACTGGCGCACTCCCGCCCGTTTGCAGGCATCGAGCACCGTGGCCACGGCCTGGAAAGGCCCCTGGGCGTCGGCCCGAACGAGCACGCCCGCCGACGGCCCCTGCCCCGACGCGTCTTGCAGCCGCTGGACCAATTGCTCCAGCGACACCGGCGTGCCGTCGAAGGTGAGCGTGCCATCGGGGTAGACGTTGATCACATGGCGTTCGGCCGTGGCCGCCAGTGCCTGGCTGCTTGTAACCCGCGGTATCTCCAGACCGATCTTGCGCTCCATCTCGGTGAACTTGGTTCCCAACAGGAAGAAGAGGATCAACTGGAACACCACGTCCACCATGGGGGTGAGATTGATGGCGGGCTCTGGGTCGGCATGGGTTTTGAGGGGCATGGGTGGTACCGTGGAGGTTAGCCGGCCCGTTTTTCCCGGGCGGGCGCCGCCTTGGCTTGGGGGCCGTTGCGCGCGGTGGCCGGGGTTTGGTCGTCCCCAGCGCCGGCCGCGGCCTCGGTGCCGTCTTCGTGGCGTCCCACCCGCCGCAGCTTCGCCCGGGCCTCGCCCCGCATGGGGAGAGCCTCGGCCGAGATCAGTTGCACCAGTTCCTCGCCGTAGGCGTCGATTTCGGTGATCAGCCGATCGACCCGGCTGACGAAGACGTAGTACAGCAACAGCGCGGGGATGGCCACGCACAGCCCGAAGGCCGTGGTCAACAGCGCCTGGGCAACGCCGCTGGCCAGCAGTTCGGGGCGTCCCAGGGCATCGCTGGCCGCCACCGCATTGAAAGCCTGGATCATGCCGAACACCGTTCCCAAAAGCCCCAGCAGGGGAGCCACCGTGGCTACGGCGCTAAACACCCGCAGGTGGGCGCGGAGCTTATAGGTGGCCCGCTCGCCCGCATCGAGCAGGGCCTGCTCGACTTCGACGGCGGGCCGGCCCCACTTGCGAATGGCCCCGGCGCACACCTGGGCCACCACGCTGGCGCTGTCCTGGCACAGGGCCAGGGCCTGGCGGCGATCGAGTTGGCCCTCGCGAATTTGCTCCAGCAAGCGGGTGATGAAGGGCTTGGGAATCACTCGGCCACGCCGCAGCGCCACCAGCCGCTCGAGCACGAATGCCACCATCACCACCGAGCACAGGGCGATGGGGTACATGAGCACGCCCCCTTCCCGCATCGCCCGCCAAAGGTTG
>JBBIQF010000672.1:2213-3001 GCA_037442445.1 Planctomycetaceae bacterium | reverse complement strand
AAAACCCTAAAGCGCCGAGCCGGTCCGAGGTAACCGGCCAGGGGCAGCCCTCTGGCACGGTCGTGTTCGAATTGGATAAGGGCCAATCGATCGAGAACATCGAACTCAAGCCGTTCGTCCCTGGCAAGGTAAACCTTCGCGCAATGCCGGACGAGTCGAACAAGAACTTGTGGAGGATCACGCTGGAGGGCGCCTCCGCCGCGAGGCCCCAGGAGCCCCTGGGCTGGTTTCGTTTGGAGGCCGGCAAGCTGCGCGTGGTTTGCCTCCGTGCCGAGGCCGAAAAACTTCGCGCCGAGTTGCCATCGCACATCGCCGTGCTGCATGTCAAGGACGAAGCAGGGGAAGAATCGCGTGTTGCTTTCCAGTTCTTATCGCGAGAAACGCACCCGAACCAGTTGGTATTGCGCCCAGGAGACCATAAGCCATTTTCTCTGCCCTTGGAAGGATCGCAGCAATTGCCGCCGCCCCAGTTCGAACTCGATACGCTGGAGCTTGCCGCGGAGCCCGAAAACGCCTTCCAGGTGCAGAAAGTGGAGCCAGCGTGGGAAAAGTTCCCTGGGGAATCCTCGCGAAAGTCTGCGCGGCGATACTTGGTGGACATCTGTCCGCTCTCGACCGGCCAAGACAACCAGCAACAAGAGCCGCCGGTCCACCGCGCGACGATTTCCCTCAGTTGGGCACCCAATGGAAAAGGCCTGCACATTACTTTAGAGCGCCTTGACGGCAAACCGGAGCGCCTCAAGCCGAAACCGCTTCCCTTGCCCGCCCTAATCATAGATCGGAAGAGC
>JBBIQF010000672.1:0-2203 GCA_037442445.1 Planctomycetaceae bacterium | reverse complement strand
GCACGTTACCTTAGAGCGCTCGAACGCAAAACCTGCTCCCCTGCCCGCCCTAATCATCAAGAAGGCCCGCATTTTCATGAAGGTGGAAGGCTACCGCGTACTGCTGGTTCAAATCGGCGATTTTGGCACGGCTCCCGACGCCAAGGCCCAATCCGGTTCCCCCAATTCTCCTTCGCCCAGCACCGACCAGAAAGACACAAAGAAACAAGGCGGTCCGCCGTCCGGCACGCCTCCCCCGCAAACCGAGTCCCACCCCAAGCCATGACCCTTTCGCAGACCGACCTGCACAATTACCAGTGGATCGTCGATTGCGTGCGCCAGGCCGCCGTCTCGCCCGCGGCCTACTCCCACGACGAGTTGTCGGCCATTGCGGCCAATTATGCCGAGCTGCGCCGCGCGGCCGGCCAGCGGCTCCAGCGATGCTGCGAGCTGCTCTACGCCGGCCAGCGGAGCGAGGCGATCCGCCTGGCCAACCTGCCGCCCAACCTGGTCGACCTCCTGGCCGCCCTGGATTTCCCCGAAGCCGACTCGTGGGGCTTGCTGTGCGAGACCATGGACCTGCCGCTTCCGCCCCCGCTGGCCATGGAGCGGGCGGCGGACCTCAACGAGGCCTACGCCGCCGAGCAGCCCCTCCAGCAGCTCTTGCGCCAATGGCGCTTGCAGGCCATCGCCGCCGCCCCCCTGGCCGAGCGCCTTGCCACCCTGCGGCGCCTGGCGGCCTGCGATCCGCAGAACACGGCCTGGCAAGACGATTTGGTCCAGTTCGAGAAGGCCCGGCTGGAAGAGATGGCCGCCCAGTTAGCCGAGGTCCGCGCACGCAGGGACGTGCCCACCCTGGCCGCCTGGGTGGCAGAGCTGAAGTCGCCGGCCTGGAGTTCGCCCGTTCCGGCCAACCTTCTGGCCGCGGTCCAGACCGCGCACCGCGAAGCCCTGGCGCATGCTGCCCGGGAGGAGATGGCCCGGCTGGCCCCGCGGTTGCACGAGGCCTATGCCGCCTTGGACGAATCGGCTGCCCTCGCCTTGCGGCAAAGATGGAACGCCCTGTGCCAGCATTGCCTGTTGGCCGATAACGATCCCCTGGCCGAACAAGTGGCCCCCGCCCTCCAATGGTTGGAAGAACGCGATGCCCAGCGCGCACGCCAGCGGGAGCACCGCCAGGCCGTGGCCGAGCTAGAACGCGCCATCGAACGCCGCCGGCCGGCCGAGGAACTCCAGCGCCTCTACCTCCGCGCCACGCGCGATGGCCAATCCCTGCCGCTGGAACTCCAGCGCCGCTATGAGCTCCTGCGAAGCGAGCAGGACGCCCGGGCCGCCCTGCACCGCCGGCTGCGTATCATCGGTACCGCGGCGCTGGCCGGGGCGCTGGTGGTCGGCCTGGCCGCCGCCCTGTGGGAAGTACACCTCCGCCGCACCGCCGCCGAACACCAACAGGCCCTCCAGCGCCTGCTGGACGACAAAAAGTTCGCCGAGGCGAAGCAATACGTCGAGCGCCTCAGGGCCACGCATCCCACCGTGGCCGGCCGGGCTGCCATCCTGGAACTCGCCCAGCGCATCGCGAGCCAAGAATCGGCCGAACAATCGCGCAAAGAGCAGTTCGACCGCTACGAAGCGCTCCTGCGGCGGTCGCTGGAGGCGGTCCCCGATCGCCAGGCCCTCGCCCACCTGCGGAACCTGGCCCAAACCGCGGAGGAAAAGCGGCGGCTGGCCGCCCTGGAACTCGAGGTGCAGGCCCGCGAAACCCAGTTGGCTACCGACCGCACCGAGCGGGGCCGGGCCGAACTGGCCCGCCTCCGCCAACAACTGGCCAGCCTGGAAAAAGACCCCTTGCCGCCGCTGGAGCTGCTCAGCCGCCTGGCCGAAATCCACAGCGCCGTCATGCGCGTCCGCCAGGAGCATGAGGAGCGGCTGGCGGCCGAGTGCGATGTCGTGCTGGCCCGCATCCAGAAACTCGAAAACGACACCGAACGCCGCGTGGCCCTGCACAAGTCGCTGGAAAGCGTGCGCCAGGCCGCCCTGGACCTCGATGCCCTGCCGCAGCGCCTCCGCGAGTTCGCCGCCCGCAACGCCTCGGACCCCAACGCGGGCGACTTTGCCAAGGCCGCCGCCGAAAGCCACGTGTGGAAATCCCTGGACCAATGGAATGCCGGCGCCCGCCAGTGGCGGACCACGCCCCTGGCCCGGCTCGACGCCAAACAGGCCGCGC
>JBBIQF010000671.1:0-3004 GCA_037442445.1 Planctomycetaceae bacterium | reverse complement strand
CCAGCGGCCCGTGCGTGCAGAGCCCGCACCCTACCCGGCGGGTTCATAGCACCAGCGTGGCCAACCCCAGGTAGTAGGCCAGCGTGGCGATGTCGGTCATGGCCAGGGCGATGGGTCCGGCGGCCAGCTTGGGGTCGCGCCCTAGGTTGCGGACGGCCGCGGGGACCGCCTGGCCCAACAAGGCAGCGGTCATGGCCGACAGGGCGATCCCGCCCAACAGGACAGCGCCGATCCGCGCCGCCCCCTGCCACGCCGTGCCTACGGCGGCGACCAGTGCGCCGGCGGCCAGGCCCAGCAACAGCCCCACCATTGCCTCGCGGGCAATCCGCTGCTGGATGCGCGGCCAACCGAATTGCCCGGTCTCGTGCAACTGGATCGCCAGAGTGAGCGACTGGATGCTGACGCTTTCGGCCAGCGCCAGCACCACGGGAATGAACAGGGCCAGCACCACGCGCTGGGCCAGCACGCCCTGGAACGCGGCGGCGATGAACGCGCAGGCCAGGCCGCCCCCGATATTGCACAGCAACCAGGGGAATCGCCCCGCAAACGCCCGGGGCACCGCCGCCGAGCGGACCTCGGCCAGACGCACGCCGATAAGCTGGAACACGTCCTCGTATTCCTCGCGGCGGGCCAGGTCGGTGATCTCGTCGGTGTAGAGCTTCACATCGATGATGCCCACCATCCGGCCCTGGTCGTCTAGCACCGGCAAGGCCAGCAGCCGATGGAGCACGAAGAACTCACATGCCTCCAACAGCGTGGCGGAGTGCGGAAGGCTGATCACCTTCCGCTCCATGAGGTCGTCGATGCGGGCCTCCGGCGGGTTGAGCAACAGGCGCCGGGCGGGAATCACCCCCACCAACCGGTTCTCGCCATCGACCACGTAGAAATACACGATCCAGCCTTCCTGGCCCGTCTGCCGGATCTGGTGCAGCGCTTGGGCCACGGTCTGCCCGGCCGAAAGCCGGATGTATTTCTGATGCACGTGCCGGGCTACCGGCTCGTCGAGATGGTGCTCCGGGACCGCGCGGGCCATGGGACACTCCTTCGCGCACCGAGGGGACCGGAAAGCCGAGCCCCGATATTTCCGCAGAAACAACCTCCGCCATCAGCACCGAGGCCAAGGGCTCATCGGCCCGCGGCCGGGCCAACCGGCTCCGGCGCGTCCAGCCGCTCGAACGTGAACTCGCCGTCGCTGTAATCGACCCGCACCTGGCTCCCCTCGGGGTACTGGCGCTTGAGCAGTTCGACGGCCAGGGGATTCTGGATCTTCTGCTGGATGAGCCGCTTGATGGGGCGTGCCCCGTAGGTGGGATCGTACCCCTCGGCCGCAATAGCGCTTATGGCCCGGTCGGTAACCACCAGCCCCAGGTGGTGCTGTTCGAGCAGCTTGCGGAGCCGCCCGATCTGAAGCTCCACGATCCGCCGGATGTGCTCGCGCTTGAGGGGATGGAAGACGATGACTTCGTCGATGCGGTTGAGGAACTCGGGCAGGAACCGGGCCCGCAGTTGTTCCATCACCGCCTCGCGGATTTCGCTCTCGCTGCCCCCCTGCCGGCTGATCTCCTGGATCTCGTGGCTGCCGATGTTCGAGGTCATGACGATGATGGTATTGGTGAAATCGACGGTATGGCCATGGCTGTCGCTCAGCCGGCCGTCGTCCAGCACCTGGAGGAGGATATTGAACACATCGCGGTGGGCCTTTTCGATCTCATCCAGGAGGATCACGGCGTAGGGGCGGCGGCGCACGGCCTCGGTGAGCATGCCGCCTTCCTCGTAGCCCACGTAGCCGGGCGGCGCCCCGATCAGCCGGCTGACCGTGTGCCGCTCCATGAACTCGCTCATGTCCAGGCGGATCATGGCGTTTTCGTCGTCGAACATCACCTCGGCCAGGGCCTTGGCCAGCTCGGTCTTGCCCACCCCGGTCGGGCCAAGGAAGATGAACGAGCCGATGGGGCGATGGGGGTCGGCCAGGCCGCTGCGGCTGCGGCGCACCGCATCGGAGACGGCGGCCACCGCCTCGTCCTGGTTGACCAGGCGCTGGTGGATCCGCTCTTCGAGCACCAGGAGCTTGGCCCGCTCGGTCTCCAGCATCCGCGACACGGGGATGCCGGTCCAGGCGCTGACGATCTCCGCGATCTCGTCAGGGCCGACTTCCTGCCGGAGCAGGCGCCGGCCATCGGCGCCCGGCTCGGCCGTACCCATGCGTTCGGCCTCCTCGGCCAGGCGCTTGCGCTGCAGGTCCAGGGCGTACAGGCGCTGGTAATCCTCCTCGCCCACGAACACCCCCCGCGACTGCCGCTCCTTGATCGAGGCGGCAAGCTGGTTGAACTGGTGTTCGACCTCGTTGAGCCGCTGGCGGACATCGTGCACGCTGCCCAGGCCGCTTTTCTCCTTCTCCCACTGGGCCCGCAACGACGCCAGCTTCTCGCGCAACTCGGCCATCTCCTCCTCGATCTGGGCCCGCTGCTGGACGGCGTGCTCTTCGGTCTCGCCGGCCAGTTGCCGGTGCGCCAGTTCCAACTGCATCAGGCGGCGCTGGACCTGGTCGATCTCGGCCGGCACGCTCTCCAGCTCCATGGCCAGCCGGCTGGCCGCCTCGTCCACCAGGTCGATCGCCTTATCGGGCAGGAAGCGGTCGGTAATGTAGCGGTGGGCCAGTTGGGCGGCGGCCACCAGGGCCGAGTCCTTGATCTTCACCCCCTTGTGGTGCGCCTCGTACCGCGGTTTGAGGCCGCGGAGGATGGCGATGGTATCCTCGACCGTGGGCTCGCCGACCATCACCGGCTGGAAGCGCCGCTCCAGGGCGGCATCCTTTTCGATGTACTTGCGGTATTCGTCCAGGGTGGTCGCGCCAATGCAGCGGAGGTCGCCGCGGGCCAGGGCCGGCTTGAGCAGGTTGGCCGCGTCGGCACCGCCTTCGGCCCGGCCAGCCCCCACCACCGTGTGCAACTCGTCGATGAACAGGATGATCTGCCCGCCCGCGTCCTCGATCTCCTTGAGCACC
>JBBIQF010000670.1:0-3004 GCA_037442445.1 Planctomycetaceae bacterium | reverse complement strand
ACCTTGTTGCGGCGGCTGGCCGAAGCCAACGCCCAAGCCGACCTGGCCACCCTCCGCCTGGCCGCCGGAAAACGCATCCTCGCGCCCCGCGACGAGCCTTCCACCTACGTGGCGCTGGCCGGCCTGCAACAGCAGTTGAACCTGGTCACCGCCACTTTGGCCAACACCACCGCCGCTAGCGCCCTGATCAGCCAGGCGCAAGCCGCCGCCGACCAGGTGGCCACGCAACTCGAATCCATCCGCACCGAGCTGTTGAAAGACGAAGACGGCACTCTGACCCCGGACCAACGGGCCGCCTCGCAGGCCGCTATCGATGCCGCCATCGAGCAGATCAACACCATTTCCGGCTCGCTGATCTCGGGCCGGCGGCTGCTGGACGGCTCGGCCGACTACCGCGCCGCAGGCCGGAACCCCGCCCAGGTGTTCGACATCCGCGTTTACCGCAAGGCCCCCGGAAGCAGCCCCACCATCTCGGGCGAAGTCCTCCAAGCCGCCACCCAGGGCCAATTGGTTTATACGGGCATCGCGGGCCGTCCCGCCAGCGATGCCGTGATCGCCCTGACTGGCAAACGCGGCAGCGCCACCATCACGGTCGATGACGCGCTAACCCTCGACGAACTGGCCACGGCCATCAACCGCCAGAGCCACAAGACCGGCATCACGGCCGCAGTGGCCGGCGATGAACTCACCTTGACCAGCGTGGACTACGGTTCGGCGGCCTCGATCGCCGTAGAGGTCATCTCTGGCGAGTTCGAAGTCACCGGCACCGGCCAGGGTTCCGATGCCCAGGCCGTCATCAATGGCCAAACACGGACCGGCGACGGCAACCGATTCGCTATCCTGCAAAGCGACCTGAACGCCCAAATCGAGTTCCAGCCGGGCTGGACGGGCACGTTCGACACCCTCAGCATCGAGGGCGAGGCACTGACGTTTTCGCTCTCCACGGCGCCTGGCCGGCAAACGGCCGTGGGCATTGCGGGCCTTCAGGCCATGCGACTCGGTGGCATCAGCGGCCGATTGGACCAGATCGCTTCTGGCGGCGCCTACGCCGGGCTTGGCGATAACACCTCGCGGGCCCTGCGCATCGTGGATGAAGCCATCGGCCAACTCGACCAATGGCGCGGGGCGCTCGACGGGTTCGCGGCCGCGGCCGTCCATGCCTCCTCGACCCTTCTTGCCCAGTGGCAAACCGATCTCGACACCGCGGCCCAAAAGACCGACGGCTACGACGAAGACACCGAATCGGCCTTGCTGGCCCGCTACGAAGACCTGGCCGCCAATGCCCGGGCCGGGTTGGCCATCGTGGCCCAACAACGCGATGGTATCGTCGCCTTGATCCAGAAACTGGCCGGCCTGCTATAAGGCCGCGTATCGCCCCGGCGGCTGGCCAGCCCTTTGCGCCGATTGGCCTGGACATCGGGCACTTTGGATGCGATCTTCCGCCGCCAGTGATCGCCGGAACTTGAGCCTCTTCCCCTCGCTGGGGTGGCGGCAGCCAAACAGTGCGCCTTTCCCGCCCGATTGCCACAAGAGCCCAGCCGCCGCAACCGATAGTGGTTACCGCAAGGGGGCGCGGTCCTCTGGAAAGATGTAACGACTGGGAAGTTGGCGCAGGGGGGTTGGAATCGGTAAATTGCACAAGACGTATGCCCGCCCATTTGCCCCAGCCCCCGCATTCCGATAATCCAGCCCTCGGGGGCGGCCCGACCACCGAGCCGCACCCGGCGAACATCCCCCTGCGTTGGTCCTTGGAAGAGGCCGTCCCGGCCCAACGCAGGTCTTTCACGCTGGGAATCGTGGGGGCCGGTCTGATGGGCACCACCATCGCGGCCGAGGCCGTCCGGCGGCACTTCCGAGTAGCCATCACCGATGCGCGGCCGGAAGTCCTCCTCACGGTGACCGATCGCATTGCCGCCGAGCTGGCCGGCAGCCAACCCCCTTCGGAAGCGATCATTCAGGCCGTGCGCCGGCGCGTCGAATCGACCACCACCCAATCGCGGCTGGCTCGGTGTGCCGTCCTCTTGGAGTCGGTGACCGAGCAGCGCGACGTCAAGCGCTCGGTCCTGGCCGGGCTAGAGCCACTACTGGCACCCGGCGCGATTCTGGCCAGCAATACCTCGACCATTCCCATTGACGAACTCGCCTCGCCCCTGGCCGACCCCAGCCGGTTCTGCGGACTGCACTTCTTTCATCCCGTGCGCTGCCGGCCGCTGGTGGAGATCGTCCGCGGCAGCCGGACCAGTCCGGCCACGCTGGCGGCGGCCGAAGCTTTCGTCCGCCGCTTGGGCAAAGTGCCGGTGATCGTGGCCGACGGCCCAGGATTTTGCGTCAATCGCCTGCTGTTCCCCTACCTCAGCGAGGCCCTGGAACTGCTGCGCGATGGGGTCCGGCCCGAGCGCGTCGAAGCGGTGGCCCTTCGGTTCGGCATGGCCATGGGGCCATTACGCCTGCTGGACGAAATCGGCCTGGATACCGCGGTGCTGGCCGGACGCGTGCTGTATCAGGCCTTTCCCGACCGGATCGTCGCCTCGCCCCTGCTTGTCGCCTTGTACAAGGCCAAGCGGTGGGGCCGGAAATCCGGGGCAGGATTCTTCCAGTACCCGCCGCAGGACGGCGCTGCCCCCGTAGTCGACCCCGAGGTCGATCGCCTGATCGCGGCCTGGGGGGAGCACTCGGCACCGCTGTCCGATGACCAGGTGCTCCACCGCTTGCTTCTGCCCGTGGCGCTGGAGGCTACCCGCTTGCTGGCAGAGGGCAAGGTGGGCTCGGCCGAGGACCTCGATCGTGCGGCCGTGCTGGGGTTGGGCTTTCCCGCTTCGCTCGGGGGACCGTTGGCCTGGGCCGCCCGCCTGGGCCCCCGCCAGATCCTCCGCTTTCTGGAACCCTGGCAACACCTGGGACCAAGAATGCACCCCCCCCCGTGGTTGGTGGAAGCCGCCCGCGGCCTCCCGCCATTGGGGCCCCCCCAGCCCACCCCCGCCCCGGGCGCCGATTGGGGCGCGGC
>JBBIQF010000669.1:0-3005 GCA_037442445.1 Planctomycetaceae bacterium | reverse complement strand
CATACAAGGCGTGGTTGGTGAGGCCCTGGAGGACGATCCACAGGCCCTCGTTCGGTGCCAGCCAAACGTCCTGAAAGCTGAACGACACAGGGGTGTAAATGCTGGGGGCCGACGTTTCGGGATAGAGTATCTGCTCTAGCACCAGGCTGGTGGGCATGGCGTCGCTGCCGGCCCGGCGCAATTGCACCAGCGACTGGCCGTCGCGGGGCCCATCGTTCTCGATCCACAACGTGACCCGGGTGGGGTGCCAGGCAATGGCATTGGCCGGGAGCTTGCTCAGAAACCGGTCCGGGTGAACGTATTGGCCCAGCCAGCGGGTGGCAGAAATCTGATAATCGGCCGCCAGAAGGGGGACGACGTATTCGGCCAGCTTCTGTTCGCCGGACTCGACCCGCCGGGCAAGCGACTCCTGTTGCGTCTTGATGGTATAGTCGAGGCGGAACTGGCGGACGTCCTGGGCCACAGCGGCCGGGGGTCCATCGTTGACCGTTCTTTGGAGCGGATCGCCGGGCGTGCCCGACCACCAATAACGGACCAGCTCCTCTCGGCCGTCGCCGTCGCGGTCTGGGACGGCAAAGGTTACGGCCGTGGCGGTACGCTCGGTGAAAAATGTGGCCTCGCGCAAGTCTTCGGTGAGGCGTCGGGCGGCGTCTTCGGCCGAAAGCACAGCGCGGACCGTGGCCGGGGCATCCATCATCCGGTTGGCCAGGTACAGGGTCGAGGCCAGGCCCGCCAGCAGCACAGAAGCCGGGGCCAAAGCCACGAGGATTTCGAGCAGGGTATGGCCATGCCGCGGCCCGCAGGAGCCCCTTTGGCCCGGCGCAAGGGGGGTGGGCATGGGATCAGCCTCCGGCGGGTTTGGGGCCGATCTGGTAGGTGGCCGGCGTGGTATCGGCAGGCAGCGTTACGGTGGCCCGATAGGCGCCCGAATCCAACTGGATGGTGGCCGAGGTGTCGGGGGCGCCGGAGGGATCGAAGACGACGTCGCTATCGCCGCCGGCCTCGGCCGAGACAAGCCGCACTTCATAGGGCGGCTGGGCCAGCGACACCACGTAGGGCCCGCTGCGGCGGTCCAAATCTTCGGGGCCCGGGGCGATGCAGTAGCGATCCGAACCCGTATGGAAGGAGACCGTCTGCCGGGCCGCCCCGAATGCGGCTTCGCGCCGGGCCCGTTCCAGGTCGGCCACCAGGCGCCGTGCCGCCGCCTCCGCACGCTGGCGGGCCAGGGCATCGGCAAAGCGGGGCACCGCCGCGGCAGCAAGGATGCCCAAGACCAGCACGGCCACGACCAGCTCGACCAGCGTGAACCCGCTGGTGCGCCGGCCGCTGGGCGACGGCGTGCGGCGCCGGGGAGGCGGTGGCCGATAACCCGTCCAAATCCGCCGGATGTCGTCCAGGGCGTGGAAGAAAGCCTCGATGACCACAGGGTCCCACTGCGTACCGGCCCCTTCGCGCAGAATCCGTTCGACCCGCTCGTGGGGCATCCCCTTGCGGTACGGGCGGTCGCTGACCATCGCATCGTAGGCGTCGGCGACGGCGAGAATGCGGGCGGCCAGCGGGATTTGTTCGCCGGCCAGGCCGTCGGGGTAGCCCCGGCCATCGTACTGCTCGTGGTGATGCAGCACGCCGGGAATGAGATACCCAAGCTGCTCGACGCCTTGGAGGATGGCCCAACCCCGTTCGGGATGCGGCCGGATCTGGTTCCATTCTTCCTCAGTCAAGGGGCCGTTTTTGCGCAACACCGCATCGGCCACCCCGAGCTTGCCCAAATCGTGCATCAGCCCCGAAAGATAAATCTGCTCGCAGGCCTCCTCGCCGAGCCCCATTTGCTGGGCGATGCGGCGGGCCACTAGCGCCACCCGCTCGCTGTGGCCGCAGGTGTACGGGTCTTTGGCATCGATGGCCGACACCATCGCCCGGACCACCCCCACCAGGATCGCTTCCTTTTCGCGAAACAGCTCGACATTGCGGACATGGGTGGCCAGCATCGAAGCCACGGAACTCAACAGGCTGGCCTCCACCGTGCCGAACTCGTATTGGCTCAGCGCCAAGAGCGGCTCCTGGCCGCCGGCCGGCCGGCGCACATGGTTGATGGCGGCCAGCCACCCGCGCACACAGTCGCCTTTGGCCAGCGAGGTGAGCACGAACTTCCGCACGCCAGGAAACTCGCGGCCTTCGGGAGAGTCGTCGAAACGGTTGCGGACCACGGGCTGGCCGGCCGCCGCCTGCCGGAATCGCTCGATGAACGGCCGGCAGGCGTGATCGTGCAGGCGGGGCGGCCCCACCCACATCACCGGCGGCCCGGCGCGGACCTCGCCGGTCGCTTCATCGCGCTCGGCCGAAACCAGCACCAGCGACTCGGCCCGGATCACGCTGGCCAAAAGCGGCAAGACCATCTGCGCCACGTGCCAGGTCCCATGCGTGGGGTCCGACACATCGAGATGGTCGGCCAGGGTGCGCAGGAAAGTGAGTTCCTCGAAGTCGTTGCCGATCTGGGCGGCGCAGACATCCAGGTCCTCGCGGTAGCGCTGCATCTGCTGGCGGAGCCGCAGATCGTCCAGCACCACCTGGGCCAACAGCCGTACGGCATCGGCAGGCATGGCCTGGAAAACGGTGGTTGCCAGGAGCGGCCAGCCTTCGACCTCGCCCAAGGGCAACGCCACCCATACCCGATCGGCTTCGGTCTGCCGCACCAGCGGTTCGTCGGCCTGCCGCAAGAAGGCGGCAAGTTCTGGGGCACTCGGGCGTTCGGGGCAGGCGGCTTGGGGCCACCGGTCGGCCGGCGGCAATTCCGCTGCCGTGCCCGCGGTGGCTTCCGGCGCCACAGGAAATATCGTGTCGTCGCCGATGGCCCAGAAATCGAAATGCAGCCCAAACGCCGACGCCAAGACTTCGGCGGTGGCCTGGACGTATTCGGCCACTTGCGGTTTTGCGGCGTTGCGGCTGGAAAGACCGGCGACGTCGGACATCACGCAAGGCACCTCGAGGTTTTCCGCAACGGAGGG
>JBBIQF010000668.1:1727-3012 GCA_037442445.1 Planctomycetaceae bacterium | reverse complement strand
GAAGCACCAATGACCAAGTACCAATGACCAAAGGCAATCGCCGCCAGGAAACCGCTCGATAGCAGCTACCTATGCCCCCTCCTCCCTTGGAAATCCACGACATGACGGTGGCCTACCACCGCAAGCCGGTGCTGTGGGACATCGATCTGGTGTTGCCGGAGCGGAGCCTGGTGGGAGTGGTCGGGCCCAACGGGGCAGGCAAGAGCACCCTGCTCAAAGCGGTCTTGGGGTTGGTGCCGCTGGCCAGCGGGCGGGTGGAGATCTATGGCCAGCCGTATTCCCGCCAGCGCCATCTGGTGGGTTACGTGCCGCAGCGCGAGTCGGTGGATTGGGATTTCCCGGTCACCGCGCGCGATGTGGTGCTGATGGGGACCTACGGCCGGTTGGGGTGGGTTCGCCGGCCGGGTGCCGCCGAGCGCCGCCTGGCCGACCAATGCCTGCGCCAGGTGGGCATGGAGGCCTTTGCCGACCGGCAGATTCGGCAGCTTTCGGGGGGGCAGCAGCAGCGGGTGTTCTTGGCCCGGGCCCTTGCGCAGGAGGCCCGAATCTACTTCATGGACGAACCCTTTGCGGGCGTGGACGCCGCCACCGAGCAGGCCATCGTGCGCCTGCTCCAGGCCCTGCGCGACGAAGGCCGGACCGCCGTGGTCGTCCACCACGATATCCAAACCGTGGCCGAGTATTTCGACCACGTCATCCTGCTCAACATGCGCCTGGTGGCCTGCGGGCCGGTGGCCAGCGTCCTCACCCGCGAGAACCTGCACAAGGCCTATGGCGGCAAGTTGACGCTGTTGGACGAGGCGGCCGAGGCGGTGCGGCGGGGGGCCCGGCCATGAGCTATCTCACCTGGATCGTGCTCTTGGGGACGAGCCTGCTGGGGGCCGTGGCAGGGGTGTTGGGATGTTTTGCCGTGTTGCGCCGGCGGGCGCTGGCCGGCGATGTGGTCTCGCACGCGGCGCTGCCCGGCCTGTGTTTGGCCTTCTTGCTTTTGGGCCGCCGCGAGTTCTGGGCCATGCTCGCCGGGGCGCTGGCAACCGGGCTGGCCGGCATGGCCCTGGCTACCTTCGTCTCCCGCGGCACGCGGACCAAAGAGGATGCCGCCCTGGGCATCGTGCTGAGCACCTTCTTCGGTGCCGGGGTCGTCCTCTCCTCGATCATTCAGAATCGCGCTGGCGGCGGTGCCAAAGCGGGGTTGGAGACCTACATCTACGGCCAGGCGGCAGGGATGGTGTTTGCCGATCTCGTGTGGATTGCCGCGGTGTCGGCCGCGGTATTGGTGCTGGTG
>JBBIQF010000668.1:0-1693 GCA_037442445.1 Planctomycetaceae bacterium | reverse complement strand
TTCGACCCGGAGTTCGCCCAAGTGCAGGGCTGGCCCACCCTGGGGCTGGACTTGGCGTTGATGGGTGTGCTGGCCCTGGTCACGGTGACGGGGCTGCCGGTGGTAGGGGTGATCCTCATGGCGGCCATGCTGATCCTTCCCGCCGCCGCGGCACGCTTTTGGACCCAGCGCCTGGGCCCCATGCTGGCACTGGCCGCACTCTTGGGCGCGGTGCCCGGTGTGGTGGGGACGCTTTTGTCGGCGGGCGTGGTGGCCCGCTGGCTGGGGTTCGATCCCTTGGCCTTCGGGCCGAATCCTTCGAGCCTGCCCACCGGCCCGTTGATCGTGCTTACGGGCACCGTGCTTTTCGCCATTTCCGCTTTGTTTGCCCCGCGCCGCGGTGCGATGTCCCGGGCGTTGGGGGCGGCACGGCTCCGGGTGAATACCGCCCGCGAAAACCTCCTCCGCTCGCTGTACGAATTGAGCGAGCCGGCATTGCCCGAGCGCCCAGCGGTAAGCCTCGAGCAGTTGCTGGCCGCCCGGGCGTGGCACGCCTGGCAGGCCCGGTGGCTGGTCCGCCTGGCCGCCTGGCAGGGGCTGGTGGAGCCGGCCGGCGCCGGCGTGCGCCTTACCCCGGCCGGTTTCGAGCAGGCACGCCACCTGATCCGCGTCCACCGGTTGTGGGAACGGTTCCTCATCGAACGGGCCGATATCGCCCCGGACCACGTGGACCGCGATGCCGATACCCTGGAACACCTCCTCGGACCGGAAGTGGTCGAAGAACTCCAGCGACGCATGGAGGCCAGCGTGCCGCCGGGCACGGTCCCCCAATCGCCCCACGATATTGCCCGGCCGGGGCCAGCGGCATGAACCCGCCGGCATTCTGCACCGGCAGCCGGCGAGAATAACGCCCCGGCCGGTTCACCTTGCTGGCCTCATGCGGCCCGTGTCATGAAACCCGTGTCATGAGGCCCGTCGGATGCAGCCGGCCGGGTCGGCCTGCCACACCCGCCCCGAAGGGACCTCCATCGCAGTCAGCCACAATCCGCAATAGCAGCACGTGTCGATGCAGCGGAGGTAGCCCAGATCGAGGATTTCGCCGTTGCGCTGCGCCGTGTGCCCCACGATGGCCGTCTTTCCCGAAACATGCGGCCCCGGCTGCCGATGCCACAGCGATTCCCAGCGCAGGTGATAGCGGTCCTGCTGGTCCAGAGGCAAGTCCGCGACGTAGTTGGCGTGGAGGAAGAAGTACCGGCCGGTCTCGTAATACGGCACGCAATTCTTCTCCAGGAATGCCAGGTGCGATTGCGGGATTTCCTCGGGGTGGGTGCAGTCATAGGCCGCTAAGGTTTCGCGGCCTCCGTAGGCCAGCCACTCGTCGAACCCCGGCAGCCCGTCGCGGATGTCCAGCAGCATCTCGTCGTGGTTGCCGAGGCGATCAGCATCTCCAGTACCCCGGGGGTATCGGGCCCGCGGTCCACGTAGTCGCCCAACGTGACCACCGTATCGTCCCGGCCGGGGGCGATCGCTTCCACAAGCGCCGCCAGTGCCGCCGAGTAGCCGTGGATGTCGCCGATGGCAATCAGTCGGCCGGGCATCGAGCATCCATCTCAAGGCTGGGGCAGAGCGTGGGCACAGCGCGACAGGCGGCCTGGTCTTGGGTAACCGTTCACGGCCCGGGACGTCACCGGGCAACACGCAATGCCTCGGCCAC
>JBBIQF010000667.1:0-3021 GCA_037442445.1 Planctomycetaceae bacterium | reverse complement strand
GCGGCCAGGGAAGCCCTCGCCCGATTCCGACTATTGTTCCCGCTGGCACGCAAAAAGCAAAGGGGATTGGTACCCGGCCCGCGGCCCGGCCCGTATCGGTGGGCAAGGCACGCTTGACCTGGCCAAGCTAGTGGCGTACACTGTTGGCAAGCATGTGGCCAGGATGCCTGCATCCTGCGAGGTATGAAGGTGATTGCTCGGGTGAACCTTTTGGGCCTTCTGTTGTTGCTCCGCAGGGGAGCAGGGCCTTAGGGTTTTCACCGAGCTGCCAGTATTCGGAACCAAGCACGTAACCCCAAGGCCCGCAAGGTCTTGGGGTTTTTGTTTGGACCGCAGCCGGCGGGAGCAGACAAGCAACACCCCCTCGGCTAGCGGGATGGCCGCGGCCTTGCCCGGGGACGGGATGATGACAGATCATGCTTGCTTCACACGGCGCGACCGGCCTACGAGGGGATGGTTGGTGTTGCGCAGGCCGACCAAGGGTCGGCTTTCCGGCAACCTTCCGTAGGTCCCCATCCGGTTAGGAATGCAAGCAAGAGAGTCAAGCCATGAGCGATTCTTCTACGCGACCGATCATCATTTTCGATACCACCCTGCGCGACGGCGAGCAATCGCCCGGGGCCAGCATGAACCTCCAGGAAAAGCTGGAGGTGGCCCAGGCCCTGGTGGAGCTGGGGGTGGACGTGATCGAAGCGGGATTCCCGATCGCATCGCCCGGCGACTTCGAGGCCGTGCGCCAGATCGCCCGCACCGTGCGGGGGTCGGTCATTTGCGGGCTGGCCCGCTGCCGCGATGAAGACATCGACCGGGCATGGGAAGCGGTACGCGATGCCCCCCAGGCGCGGATTCACGTCTTCTTGGCCACCAGCGCCATCCACCGCCAGTTCAAGCTGAAGATGACCAAGGAGGATATCATCGAGCGGGCCGTGGCTGGGGTGCGGCGGGCCCGGGGCTACTGTGCCGATGTGGAGTTCTCGCCCGAGGACGCGGTGCGGACCGAGATCGATTTCCTCTGCCAGGTGGTCGAGGCCGCCATCGCCGCCGGCGCCACGACGGTCAACATCCCCGACACCGTGGGCTACGCCACGCCGGCCCACATGCACAACGTCATCGCCACCCTGAAAAACCGCGTGCCCAACATCGACCGGGCCGTCATCAGCGTCCACTGCCACAACGATCTGGGGCTGGCGGTGGCCAACAGCCTGGCGGCCATCGAGGCGGGGGCGGGCCAAGTCGAGTGCACCATCAACGGGCTGGGCGAACGGGCCGGCAACTGCTCGCTGGAAGAAGTGGTCATGGCCCTGCGGACCCGCCACGACTATTACCGCGCCCACACCCGCATCAACACCCGGCGCCTGGTGCCCACCAGCCGGCTGGTGGCGGGCATTACCGGCATCCAGGTCCAGCGCAACAAGGCCATCGTGGGCGAGAACGCCTTCGCCCACGAGGCCGGCATCCATCAGGACGGGATGCTCAAAGAGCCGCGGACCTACGAGATCATGCGCCCCGAAGACGTGGGGTGGGCCAAGAGCGACCTGGTGCTGGGCAAGCACAGCGGCCGGGCCGCCCTGGCCGACCGCGCCAAGGCCATGGGATACCACCTCACCCCCGAGCAGCTCAACGCCGTCTTCGAACAGTTCAAGCTGCTGGCCGACAAGAAAAAAGACATCTACGACGCCGACCTGGCCGCTCTGATCGAGCAGCAAATGCACGTCATCCCCGACCAGTGGACGCTGGCCTCCTACAGCCTCCGCTCAGGCACAGGCCAAACGCCCGAGGTCACCCTGGAGGTCCGCCGCGGCCAGGAGCTCCTGCGGACCACCGTGGCGGCAGGCGATGGGCCCATCGATGCCGTGTTCCTGGCCATCGAGAAACTCACCGGCATCTCGGTCGTGTGCAAGGACTTCCGCGTGCACAGCGTCACCGTGGGCAAAGACGCCCAGGGCGAAGTGATGGTGGTCGTCGAACACGGCAACCAGACCTATCGCGGCCGGGGCGTCTCGACCGACAGCGTCGAAGCCAGCGCCCTGGCCTTCCTCAACGCCATCAACCGCATCGCCGTCACCCAGCCGGCCGGCGCGTAGCCATGTAGGGTGCGTGCTCCGCACGCACCAGGCGAATGACGAATGTCGAAAGACAAATGTCGAATGACGAAGAACCAATGACCAAGCACCAATGGCCAAATCTCAAATCTCAGATTTCAAATCTCCAAGCACCAAGCACCAATGACCAATGGAGGGCCACGCTCTGTCGTGGCCAAGGCGTTCCCTGTTGGCCCAGAGCGTCCGTCCCAAAAAAGAGCCGCCGGGTTCACCCCCGGCGGTGCGGGCGCGCACTGCTACCCGAAAACGGGTCCCGTCCCCTTTTTCTCTACGGGATATCGAAATCGCAGGTGTTTTCGCCTTCCTTGACCGTGGCCGTCAGGCCAGACTGCTTGGGGTCCGCGTATTTGGGGGGAAGGAGGTTTTTGGGCAGCTCCGGCTCTGCCCCCTCGGGGGCGGGTTTATAGCTCTTGTCTTCGGCGATATCAACCTGCGAACCGCCCGCAGGCGCAGCCGGGGCCTGATACTTCTCGATCTTGACGTTGTAGGTGCCGGCCACCGCCCCGCCCACCAACTGGTACTTCCCCGAGCTATCGGTCTTGCCCGTAGCCGCACTCTTCCCATCGGTACTGATGAACGTTACGGTTGCCCCTTCGATAGGCTTGCCCCCTTGGCGAACCGTCCCGGAGACCGGGTACTTCTTGGGGCCAGCGGCGCCTTTCCCGCCACACCCGCTGGCCAGCAACAGGCTTGCGCAGGCCAAGATGCCAACTACGGTTCTCGGCTGAATCCTCATCGTGGAACTCCTTGGCTGCAATGTCGCGGCTTCGCAAAAAAGACGGGGGCGCTCCAAGCGTCGTCCCCTATCGCTTCCGTTGGATTGGGCCGCCAAGCGGCGAGAACTCAGAAGTTGGTCGATCCGGGCTCACGGCCTGCCTTGGATCCTAGCCGTCCCCAGCCCCCATACATGCTCGGGCCG
>JBBIQF010000666.1:0-3048 GCA_037442445.1 Planctomycetaceae bacterium | reverse complement strand
ACATCGCAGTGCGGGCATCTGGCCCCCGACGAGCAACTGGTATGAACGCTCCCACCTGCGGTGACAAACTCTCGATCGTCATCCCGGCGCTCAACGAGGAGGAGGCGATCGGCCCCACGTTGTCCCGCTGCCTGGCCGCCATACCGGCCATCTGCCAGGCGGGCATCGCCCAGGTGGAGGTCCTGGTGGTCAACGACGGCTCGACCGACCGGACGGGGGAAATCGCCCGTTCGTTCGACGGCGTGCGGGTCATCGACCTGCCCGAGAACCGCGGTTATGGGGCTGCGCTGGCCGAGGGCTTCCGCCAGGCCACCGGGCAGTGGCTGGCGTTTCTGGATGCGGACGGCACCTGCGATCCCTGCGAGCTGGCGGCGCTGTGCCGCGCGGCTTTGGAGAAAGGGGCCGATATGGTGTTGGGCTCGCGCCTGGGCCCGAACTCCCAGATGCCGCCGGTCCGCAAGCTGGGCAATCGGTGTTTTGCCCTGTTGTTGGGGTTCTTGTGCGGGCGCCCGGTAAGCGATACGGCCAGCGGCATGCGAGTGCTGCACCGCGACTGCCTGGAGCGGCTGGGCCCGCTGCCGGCCGGCCTGCATTTCACCCCCTCGATGAGTGCCCGGGCGCTATTGGACGGCATGCACGTGGTTGAGGTGCCCATCACCTACCGCGAGCGGATCGGGCGGAGCAAGCTCCGCCTGCTGGCCGACGGCTGGCGCTTTCTGCGCGTCATCCTGGCCGATGTGCTTTGCTACCGGCCCGAACGGCTGTTTTTCTTGGGATTTGGCCTGTGCCTGGCGATCGGGGTGCTCTTGGCCGCGTACCCCGTCGAGTTCTACCTGCTCAACCGCTCGGTCGAGGAATGGATGATCTACCGGTTCATGGTGTGCGGCTGGGTGGGGTCGGTGGGGTATCAGTTTTTGATTGCGGCGGCGTTGGCCGATCGGCTGGCGGGCCTGGGGCCGCGGCGGGGAGCGACCGGCTCGTTTGGCGCCTCGCTGGCAGCGGCGTTTTTTGCCGGCCGCGGCGTCTGGCTCCTGGCCGCGGCCCTGGCCGGGATTTCCGCCTGGCTCCTTTGGCCAGCCGTCGTCCAATACCTCACCACCCGGCAGGTTACGCTGCACTGGTCGCGATTCATGACCGCGGTGTTCGGCCTGTTGGTGGTGGCCCAGTCGCTGGTGGCCGGCGTACTGATGCGGGTGATCACCCTTTGGAACGCCCGCCCTGGCCGAGATAACCCGCGCGCGTGAGTCCGCCATGCATGCCCTACGCCGCTGGGTTTCTGCCGCGGTCGTCATTGGACTGGTGGCGTATCTGGCCGCTTTTTTCGCCTGGCCGTTGCCTGCCGAAGGTCCTGCCGCGCCGGCCGGCTGGCGCCGCTATCACCTGGCTGTGCTCTTGCTTGTGCCGGAATCGCTCGCCGAGGACTGGTTTGGCCGGCCCCCGGAGTTCGCCCTTGGCGACCGCCTGCCTGTGCTGGCCATGGCGGCCTGCATCTTCGCATGGGCAACGCTGCTGGGCCGCCTGCTTCTGAAATGCCTGGGCACCGAGGGCCTGCCTGCGCCGGAAAGGTTCGTCTTCTCCGCTGCCGTGGGGCTCAACGTGCTTTCGACCTGGACCCTTTTGTGCGGCCTGGCAGGCCTATTGGGGCGATGGCCGTTGATCGTGCTGCCCGCTTCGGCAACCCTCGTGGCGGCTATTGGGGTGTACTGGGCGGGACGAAGAGCGGCGGCCGGCCCGGGGCGAAGGCCCACGCTACCCTGGCGGCAGCAGGCCGCCCAGCGGCCGCGATCGGCGGCCGCGGATACCCGCAGCGCACCTGGGCCAAACGCCGAATTGCTTTCCAGGCGCTGGCTGTGGCTGGCCGCTCCGTTCGTGGCCGTGATCGTGCTGGGTGGCATGCTGCCGCCCATCGAGTTCGACGTGCGCGAGTACCATCTGCAAGCGCCCAAAGAGTTCTTCCAGCAGGGCTACATCGGGTTCGTGCCCCACAACCTTTACGCGAACATGGCCCTGGGAACCGAGATGCTCAGCCTGCTGGCCATGGTCCTGGCCGGCGATTGGTGGACCGGCGCTTTGGTGGGCAAGACGTTGGTGGCCCTGTACGCACCGCTGGGAGGGCTCGCCTTGTGGGCCGTCGGCCGGCAGTGGTTGTCGGAGTCTGCGGGGGTGGTGGCTGCGGTGCTCTACCTTTCGACCGGCTGGATCGTCCAGGTTTCCATTTTGGGAATGGTCGAGGGAGCCTCGGCGCTATATCTGCTACTGGCGACCTACGCGGTGGTGCGAAGTCTGCCGCCGGCCAGGGCCGATGCTCCGGAGACCGCCCCAGCCGGCCCGGCTGCGCCTCAGCCGTCGCCTTCCGGCCCGGAACTTCCGCGCGCAGCAATGCCGGCTCCGGAAGCCGGCCCGCAATGCTCGCCCAAGGCATGGTTGCTCTTGGGCGGGTACTGCGCTGGGGCGGGCGTGGCCGCCAAGTATCCCGCCGTGCTGTTCGTGGTGCTGCCGCTTGCCGTGGGGCTGGCCGCGGTACATCTCCGCCGGAGCCGGCGGGCGGCCTGGAAGCCCCTGGCCTTGTTTCTTTGCATGTGTGCCCTGGGGTGCGGCCTGTGGTTTGCCAAGAACGCCGTTCTGGCGGGCAACCCCACCTACCCGCTGATGTATAACCTTTTCGGCGGCAAGACGTGGACGCCCGAGAAAAGCGCCCTGTGGAACAAGGTACACCTGCCCCACGATTTCTGGCCCCGGGCGCTCGTGCATGACCTACTGGGGGTGTACCTGGGCAGCGCGTGGCTGGGCCCCCTGGTCATGCCCCTGGCCACCTTGGCCTTTCTGGTCCGCCGTCACGGCCGCCTGGCCGGGGTGCTGGCGGGGTATTTCGGCCTGGTGATCATGGCCTGGTGGCTTACCGCGCTGCGGGTCGATCGCTACTGGATGCCTGCCTTGCCCCTGGTGGCCCTGCTGGCCGGATTGGGCGCCACGTGGCAATCCGCCCGATGGTGGCGCAGGACCCTGATTGGGCTTCTGGCCGCGACCTCGGTATACAACTTCGTCGTG
>JBBIQF010000665.1:0-3057 GCA_037442445.1 Planctomycetaceae bacterium | reverse complement strand
CTGCACGTGGCGGCCGGCCTGGGGCTGGGCGCAGGGGTGCTGCTTGCGGCATGGGCCCAGACGCAAGCCGCAAAGCTCCAGGTTGCGACTTGGCTTGCCCCGTGGCTGGGCTATCACATCTTAATGGTCGCGTGGGCCGGCCTGGCGGCCCTGGTGCTGGCGGCGGGGATTGTGGGCGGCAACCTTCGCCTGGTGCCCCACCGTGATCTGGAGGAACCATCGCCCGCGGAACCCCTGTTGCCGGCCTCGCTGGTTTGCCAATGGGTTACGGTGCTCGGAGGGCTTGCCGTCGTGCTGGGGGTGCTTTATGCCCACCGCGATCCGGCCCGGCCGTGGTGGTCGCTGGGAACCCTGCTTGCGGCGGCAATCTGCGCGGGCGTACTGGCCGTTTGGCAGCGCCTGCCGCAGTACGTGTGGCTGTCGGGTGCGGTGCTCAACGTGGCGGCAAGCGTCGTATGGGTGGCCTGGCGCGAGGGCAACGTGGTGAACCTCACGGCGGTGAACGTCTTGGCGTTGGCGATAGGCTCGATCGTGTGGTCGCTGATGCGGCCGGTGTATGCCGAGGTGCCGCCGCTTTTGCGATGGCCAGGCCGCGAGCTGCCCTTCCGCCATGCCGCGACGATATTGGGCCTAACCGCCCTGGGTGTGCTGGTGGCCGGCCTGTTGGTTTGCGGAGCGCTGGAACTGCCCCATGCCCGGATCGACCACGTGGCGTGGCTGGCTGCGGTGGGACTGGCCGCGGCTATGGTGCTGCTGCTTTGGGACCGTACCGCGGGGTTCGCCTGGCCGGGACTGTACGTGCTGGCGGGGGTGGCCTACGGCATGGCGCTGGATGCCCGCGGGCTGTTGCCCCTGGCGATGGCCTTTACGGCGGCCGTGGAACTGCCGGGGTTGGCGCTGGCGGGCGCAGCGATTGCGGGGTGCTTGCTGCGGTGCAGGCCGCTGGCCGGCCGGCTCCGCCTGCCGCTGAAAGAGGCGGCGCCCGGTTCGGTTCCCGACTGGTTCCTCGCGATGCACGCTTTGCCGGTGGGATTAGCCGCAAACCTGGCCGGCTGGGTGGCGATGGACCTGCGTTTCGAGACGGTGTCGCACGATCTCTTCGGGCCGCTGGCCGGCCGCATGGCAGGACCGCTGGCCGCGGCAGTCTTGGTGCTGGCAGGCGCGGTGGCGGCCGAACAGGCCGGTTCCCGGTGGCGGGCGCGCTGGCAATACGCCACGCTGGGGCTGGGACTGTTGGCAGTCGCCGGGCTGGGCTGGGCCTTGCTTCCCCTCCAGGTGGCCCCCTGGATGCACCGCACGGCCATTCTGATGGTCGGCGCGGTGGCCATGACGCTCGTAGCGGCCTTCGGATTGCCCGCAGTCCTGCGGGCCGAAAGCGACTGGATACGCATCGGGCAGCGTTCGGCCAGGGGATTTGCCGGCCTGGCCCTCGCCGCCCTGGCGCTTGGGCTCCTCCAGGAGGCACACCTCTATGAGCCCCAAAGAGGTGCGCCGCTGGCGCCGCCGGCCGTGATCCTGGCCGCCGCCGCCATGGTGGGGCTGATGGTAAGCTGCGTGGCCGTGGCTTTGGTGGCCCGGCTGGACCCGTTCGGGCTGAGCGACCGGCGCCGGCAGATCTATGTCTATACGGCCGAGGTGCTGTTGCTCCTTCTCCTTGTGCATTTGAAACTCACTGTGCCCTACCTTTTCCGCTTGGGCCTGGTGGCGCGCTACTGGATGCTCATCGCCCTGGCCGTGGCCTTCGTGGGGGCGGGGCTGAGCGAGCTTTTCCAGCGCCGCGGCCTGGCGGTGCTCAGCGAACCTTTGGAGCGGACCGCGCTCTTGTTGCCGCTGGCACCGGTGATTGGCTTTTGGCTGATCCGCCGGGCCGAGGAGCCGGCGTTCTTGGCCGGGCGCAGCCCCGCGGTGTGGTTCCTTACCTCGGCGTTTTACGGGTTCATGGCGGCGACGCGGCGGGCGTCGGCAGGGCGGGGGCTGTTGGTCCTGGCCAGTGCCGTGGCCGGCAATGTGGGGCTGTGGGTCCTGTGGACGCAACTGGAATGGGGCTTCTTCGAGAACCCGCAATTGTGGCTGATTCCGGTGGGCCTTTCCATCCTCGTGGCCGAGTTCCTCAATCACCAGCGGCTCACCCCGGCCCAAAGCGCCGGTGCCCGGTATTTGGGCCTTTCGACGATCTACGTCCCCTCGAGCATCCAGTACTTGGGGGCCATCGGGCAGTCGGTATGGCTGCCGCTGGTGCTCATCGGGCTGTCGCTGGCCGGGGTGCTGGCCGGCATCGTGTTGCGGGTGCGGTCCTTCTTGTACCTGGGCACCACGTTCTTGGCCCTGGTGGTGGTGACGATGGTTCGCTATGCGGCGGTGGACTTGCGGCAGACGTGGATACTGTACCTGTGCTGCATCGGGCTGGGGGTGGCGGCCATCGCCTTGGTAGCCTTCTACGAGAAGCGCCGCGAGGCCATCCTGGAAGCCGTCAAAGGGTTCCGGCGGTGGCAGCGGTGAGCCGGCTCAGTTGAGGCATTTCCGCATGGGCGCACGACCTGGCGGCGAAGACGGCAGGCCACCCCTTCAGTTCGGCCTGCGGGCGATGCTTCTGGCGGTGGCGATGGCGGCGGTCGTGTTTTCGATGCTCGGCTGGCTGGGGGTGCCGCCCGAAGGGCAGCTTATCGTGCTGGCCATCCTTGGACTGGGGGCAGCGGCGGCGGTGGCGCTGTTGGCGGCCATCGCCGGGGGGCCCGGCAACGGCGGGGATGACGAAGACGTTTGACCGCCCCTGGGGCCGCCGCGGAAAACTTGCGGAGCCCCCGAAGCCAAGACCGGCGGCCGCCCGGGCATGGCCCTGGATGGCGTAGCCCGCTGGGCATGGCGTGGATGGCGTAGCCCGGCCGGGCACGCGGCCAGCGGTTGCCGGGACCGCTGCCATCACCCATAATGCCCACCCAGGCAGGCGCTGCGCTTGCCGTGCGACGAGTGTTCTTGTTAGGGAGCCGAAGGCATGACCCGCCCAATTGGCAGGCAACTGTGTTCCAAATACCGTTTTGCGACCGGCACAGGTACATT
>JBBIQF010000664.1:0-3062 GCA_037442445.1 Planctomycetaceae bacterium | reverse complement strand
GGGCAGCATCCCGTACTCGGCGGTGACCCAGCCCCGCCCCAGCCCCGCCAGCCACTGGGGGACCGCCGGCTCGACGCTGGCCGTGCACAGCACCACAGTCCGGCCCGCCTCGATGAGCACGCTTCCCGGCGCGCTGCGGGTGAATGCCCGCTGAATCCGCACCGGACGCAATTCGTCGTGACGCCGCTGGTCGTGCCGCATGTTTTTGACGCTTTGCCCTGTGGCCTGGGATTGAAACTCGTGGCGGGCAGATGCCAGCCCTCGGGCGGGGCCGCGACGGGCAACCGGGCCCCCGCCCAAGCACCGCCCATCACCGCGGGCTGGTGGCCGCCTTGGCTTTGGCCTTGGCCCCCGGTTTGGGTTTGGCCGCCGGTTTCGGTTTCGCCTTGGCGCCGGTGCCAGGCCAGGGGTAATCGCACTTGCCGGCCTCCGGCTCGATGGGGCCCGGCGGCAGCGTCCGCTGCCAGGCAACGGCTTTGGACAACAGGCGCTCGACCACCTCGGGCTGCTGGCTGGCCAGGTTCATCAGTTCCGTGGGGTCGCGGGGGATATCGTAGAGTTCCACCCGCGACCGGTCAGGATTGGCCAAGAGCTTCCAGTTGCCCTCGCGAATCGCCAGGATGGGGCTGCGGTGGAAGGGTTCGCCGAAAATACGGAAACGCCATTCCCAAAAAAGCGGCCCGCGGCGCGGCCGGCTGGCCCCCCGCAGGATATCGCCCACATCTTCGCCATCCAGCAGATGGCCCTCCGGCACGCTCACCCCGGCGATATGGCAGAGCGTGGGCAAGAGGTCCACGCCGGCCAATACCGCGGTATTTTCGACGCGGCCGGCGGGCACTTCCCCAGGCCAGCGCACCACCAATGGCACCCGGATGCCGCCTTCGTACAGGCTCCGCTTGCGCCCGCGGAAAGGCCCTGCCGAGCCCACCCCGCTGTGCCCGGCATTGACGATGTGGATGTCCTCCGGCCCGTTATCGCTGCTGAAAATCACCAGCGTGTTCTGGCTGAGGCCCAGGCGATCGAGTTCGTCTAGCAGCCGGCCCACCTGCGTGTCCAGATCGCCCACCGAGGCATAGTAAATCGTCTCCGCGCTTGCGTGCTTCACACCGTGCCCCCAAGAGAACCGCGCATACGGCTTCATCTGCTCCTCGGTGGGGTTCAACGGGGCGTGCGGCAAAAGCGTCCAAAGGTTCACGTAGAAGGGCCCCTGGCGGTGCTCGCGGATGAACCGGATGGCTTCCTCGACAAATAAGCCAGTGGACTTTGGCCAGAACGTGTCGGCCGGCTCGGTCCAGGCCGGGTTATTGGCCACCACGGCCCGCACGTACTGGAAACCGTAAGCCTCCGGCCCCGGCGCCTGCGGCCCGTGGCCCAGATGCCACTTGCCAATGTGCGCCGTGGCGTAACCGGCCGACCTCAACAGCGAAGCCACATTGGGCCTCTTGGGATCCAGAAACTGCGACATGCCCCGGGCTTCGTTCTGCGCAGGGTCGGCATAGTGGCCGTGGATGCGGTGCCTGGCCGGATACTGCCCCGTCATCAAGGCACACCGGCTCGGCGAGCACACCGACCCGTTGACGTAGTACTGCGTAAACAGCGTTCCCTGCCGGGCAAGTCGGTCCACATTGGGCGTCCTCAGGCGCGGATGGTTGTAGCAGCTCAAGTCGCCCCATCCCAGATCGTCGGCCAGGATGAACACGATGTTCGGCGGCCGGCGCTCTTTCGCAGCAGCCGCTTGCGGCCCCCGCACCGGAGCCCCAGCGCCGGGTGCCGGGGTGCCGGGCAGCTCTGCGCCCGGCACGGCCGCGGCCAAGAACACGCATGTTGCCCCAACCACCCGCGCCACCAGGTACCTTACCGGGAAAAAACCCACGCCACGGTGCCAACCGGCATGCCTCTGACCACGCGCAACGTCCATCATCGCACCTCGTGAGGTCCAAAAATCGCACCACCGGCTGCCGCCTGCAGGCGCAGACCCCGCCCTTGGCCGAACCGCCGGCCTAACGTCTGGTGAAGGCCGTCAAATAACGCTGCCGAAGTGATCCCAGTATCTTGCCGTGCCCGCCGGGGGTCAATCACCCCGCCTGCGACGCCGGCAGATGGGCCTGACCCTACGCCCAAAGAGGCTGGCGGGCATTTGCCGGCTAAAGCCGCCGGCCGAGAGGTCCTCGGGAGCCGGCGGGCGTGCCAGCCCTTGCCACCCCCAAGCCTGGCCCGCGGACCTGCGGCCGCCGCCCTTTACAGCTCCCCGACTTTCGCAGTAGGATAATGGCGCCGGCGCCGAGGGGTGCCGGCCCCGCCTCGTTCTCTTCCCTCCCGTCCTCCGTCCAAGGAGTCGCTACATGCCGCGCATCGGTTCCGACCGCCGTGCCTTCTTGCGCCGTGGGTTGTCGCTGGGAGCGGCCGCCACCTTTGTGCCGTATTGGTTTACCCGATCCACCAGCGCCGGCGAGCCGGCCCGGAGCAAGAACGACCGCCCCCTGATCGCCGCCATCGGCGTGGGCGGCCGGGGAACCGAGATCCTCAAGTCGGCCAGCCGCTTCGGCGACGTGGTGGCCGTCTGCGATGCCGACCTGAAAAACGCCGAGCGGGCCCGCGAACTCCTCGGCGGCAAACCCGCCGTCTACCAGGACTACCGCAAGCTGCTCGACGAACGCAAAGATGTGGACGTCATCCTTAACGGCACCCCCGACCACTGGCACACGGCCATCAATATCGCGGCCTGCAAGGCCGGCAAGGACGTGTACACCGAAAAACCGCTGACCCTCACCATCGAGGAAGGCAAGCTCCTGCGGAAGGTCGTACATGACACGGGCCGCATTGTCCAGGTGGGCACCCAGCAGCGGAGCGACCCCAACTTCCGGCTGGCCTGCGAACTGGTGCGCAACGGCCGCATCGGCAAGCTCCAGCGCGTCACCGTGGTCCTCCCCTTCTGGAGCACCAAAGGGGGGCCCTTCGCCCCGCAGCCCGTCCCGCCCCATTTGAACTGGGACCTCTGGCAGGGCCAGGCCCCAGAACGCCCCTATTGCCCCGAGCGGGTGCACTTCAACTTCCGCTGGTGG
>JBBIQF010000663.1:0-3071 GCA_037442445.1 Planctomycetaceae bacterium | reverse complement strand
GGGTGTGCATGGCCGAATCGTAATGCGCGCCGACGATCACGACCTCCTCCGAGCGGCGGCCGGGGACTTCGGCCTGGAAGTTCCGGGCGGGGAACCCTGCCAGGCGGTACTCCTGCGACTCGACCGCGTAGCCGATCGAGGCCAGTTGGCGCTCGACCCAATCGGCGGCGCGGGCATAGCCGTTTGGCTCGCCCAAGGGGTGCCGCCGGCCGATATGGCCGGCCCGGGCCTCGACATTGGCGCGGAGTTCGGCGGCCAGTTGTTCGAGGGCCGCGTCGGCCGGCGGCAGCGGGCCTTGGTGGCTCGTTCCCGGCATCGCAAGCAGGCTTTTCCACGCCACCCAGGCCAAGCCGGCGCCGGCAATCGCCAGCAGCACCACAATGCCGAGCCCCCACATCATGGCTCGCTGCAATCGGCTTCGGGCCCGCCGGGGCGACGATTCATGCGCAATCTCGCTCATCGGCTCGCGGTGATCAAATACCAGGTCGTAGGGGGCTCTCCCAGAGCGATGCTCCAGCCGGCACCCTGCCGGGTGGCCAAGCGGGCGGGGCCCAGAGGCCGGCCCGACCCGTCCAACGGTTGAACACGCAACTCCTTGACCCCCTCGAGTTGCCGCAGCACCACCGCCCCCACCACCGGCTCGATGCAGGCCGGCGGAGTCCCCCAGCGCTGCAGCGTGCGCCGGCGGTCATCCCACTGTTGGCCCGTATTGGCCACCCGGGCCGTCGCGCTCAATAACAACCGCGATGCCTTGCTCACCGCCTCCGCCTCCAGCGCGTGCAGCGTGATGGCACAAAAGCCGGTCTGGACCTGGGGCAGAAGATTGCGGGTGGCGATGTCCGAGCCGCCCACGAACCCCGCCACGAACTGGCTCCGCGGGGTATCGAGGGCGACCACCCCCCGGCCGGCATCGGCCCCGCTCCACCGGATCTCGCCGGTGTCCGATACGATGGGCTCGCCCGAAACAGGCGCAAACCCACCGGTGGGCGGCCCGTCCAGCGACTCGATCCGCGTGGCATGCACCAGCGGCAGCCGATGGGGAAAGCCCGGCGTGAAATACGGCCCGGCCGACCACGACAGGCGCAGGCTCTCGATCACTTGCTCCCGGCTGTACGAGCGGGTGACAGTCCGCTGGGCAGGGCGCACATCCGGCCGCAAGAACACGGCAGCGCAGGCCGCGATCTGCGTCATCTTCACGGGGTCGGGGCCCAGGTCGAAATGGCCGATGGCCTTAGCCGGCCCCTCGCCCAGCGGCTCGTGGGCCAGCGTGTACCAGAAGATGCCGTCCCAGTCGTGCAAGGCCGCATAGGCCGCCAGGATGGGAATCCCCTCGCAAGCGTACTCGTGGGGAAAGGGATGATTGACCTCGGACACCGTGTAGGGCTTGCCGGCCACGGCCGTGCGCGAAAGCTGCACCACGGTGGAGCGCTCGGGCTGGTTGACCATCGGCGTATTGGGAATCTCGAACCCCTTGCGCCGGCCGGTTACCGGGTCGTCGATATACCGCGGGTGCTGCCAGTACACATGGCCATCGATCGCGTCCAACTGCACCAGGGAACAGAGCAGCGGATAGCCCGATCGCCCGTGGTTGTGGTCGCTGGTCCCCACCAGGAGCGATTTCACCCCGAGTTCGTCGCGGAGGAAGCGGGCCATCTCGGCAAAGTACCGGCTCTCCAGCTCCATGTAAAAGGCCGCCTCGGTGTGGAAGCGCTCGCGGGGGGCCTTGGCGAACTCTTCGGGGCGCAGCCGGGGGATCGGGGCGTCGTCCGGCACCCCCGCCGCCCGCCGCAGCTTGGCCAACTCGTCGGCCGAAAGCCGCTGGCGCAACCACTGGTTGTACCGCCGCGTCAGCTCCTCCGCGTAGCTGGCCGGAATGTCGGTCCATGTCCCCGGATTCTTGCGGGTATTCTTGCCCAGCAGCCGGCCTGAGAACCACGACTCGACGATCGAGTTCTCGTTGACCAGTTCGACGATGGCCACCGCCGGCTCGTGGCGGTACTCGTTGCCGGTGTATGGGTTCCGATGGGTCAAAAGCTGCCGGGCGTATTGGCGCTGGAGTTCCAGCAGCCGCGGGTCGAAATACGTCAGCCCCTTGGCAAAGCCCAATAGCTCGTGGTCGCGCACCCCATCGCCGGCCTTGTAGGTCCGCCCCACATTGAGGTTCAAATTGGTGTAGATGCCCCGCGCCTTCAACTGGGCGATGAAGTAATCCAGGCGGTCGAGCTGGGCGGGGTCCAGGGCCTGCGTGTCGTCGCGGTTGGCAGCGATCAGGCCCTGGGGCGCCGGCCGGTCCAGAAAATGGAACCGCACGCAGTTGACCCCGCACCGGGCCAGGTGGGCGGCCAGCAGGGGTGCGGCCTGGCGCGAGGGGACGGTGGCCCTGGCCGTCGCGTTCACCCCCCAGATGCGAAACCGCTTGCCCGACCCATCCACCAGGTGCCCGCCGGCAATGCGCACGAATCCCTGCTTGCCCGCCGGGGCCTCCAGAAGAAACGCCATGCTGGCCGGGGAGTCGGCCGGCGCCGACCAATCGACCGGGAACGGGTATAGCGCCGGCTCGCTGCCGTGCGCAACACAAGCGGCTACGATGGCCGCGGCGGCCAAAACGCTTCGAAGCATGGTCTGACTCCTCGGGACGACAGACAGCGTGCGGGCTAGGGTTATCTGGCCAGGCGCCAAGATAACCCTTCAGGCCCGCCTGTGCCAGTTACCCGGAGGTGGCTACGTAGCCGGCGGGTTCGGCAACGCCGTATTGGCCCGGCCTGCCTGCGCTGAAATCCGGCCTGTATGGAAATGATGAACCCTGCCTGAATTGCCGACCCGACGGACTATGCCGGCCCTGCCACCGGAACGGACCGTAGGGGCCGTAGCAATACAACCGGCCACGTTCAAGTCTCCCGCGGCAGCCGGCCGATACGGCCGACACCCCGCGGCCTGGACCGGCCCTTTGCCTGTCCCCACTTTGCGGCCTGCACCGTTTGCCTCGCCATGCCCACGCCGGAAATCCGCAAAGCGGCCATCCTGCTCACCAGCCTGCCCGTCTGTCTCTATGGGATCATGCAGCATTATAA
>JBBIQF010000662.1:0-3073 GCA_037442445.1 Planctomycetaceae bacterium | reverse complement strand
CCAGGCCAAAGCTGCGGCCTCGTCGCTGCTGCCCGGCTATGCCATCCACCAGGTGGCGCACCTGAATGACGGCCGGCTGGGCAACGCCCGAAGCTGGATCAGCCACGGCGAGCCCTCCTGGGCCGAGATCGATCTGGGCGATACCTACTGGGTTTGCCACGTGGCCCTGGGCAGCGACAGTTCCGGCCAGTACCACGATCGGGCAGCCACGCGGTTTACCATTTTGACCGCCCGCGACTATGCGCCCAATAGCGAGGCCAAGACGTGGACCCCCGCGTTCCGCTACGAAGGCCCGCCGGTACATACCCGCACCAGTTTCCGCTTTGGCCCGGTGCAGGCCCGGTGGGTGCGGGTCGCTATCGAGGCTGCGAATCAGGACCAGGTGCGGATCGACGAGTTGGAAGTATTCGGCCAGAAGGATCCCATGCCACCGGAGAAGGCCCGTGTGGATGCGCTTGCGGGCAGCCGGCCGGCCCTCGAATCGCGGGAGATGCTCGAGTATGCCTTTTTGGGCGAGGAGCACGCCTGGTTGAAGGCCTTTGGCCGGGCCGACCTCTGCCCGCGATTGGTGCCGTACAATGGCCGGGTAAAGGAGTATCCCCGCCAGGTGGGCGACGACCGGTTGCCGCTGCCCCGCCTTGCCAGCGTGCCGGTGCTGGATGCGCGGCTGGACGACCCGGCCTGGCGGGGTGCATCGCGGGGGGTGGCCCGGGTGGCCGATCCCTACGACTTCGCGCAAGGCCCGCTGGTGTGCTCGGCGGTCTGGGCCGGCCTGCATGGCGATCAACTGTATCTGGGCATCCAGACCGACCGGCTATTGAGCGCCCACGTGGCGGTGGTATCGCTGGCCGATGGGGAGGCGTGCGGCGTATTGACCTGGACCGAGAGCGGGCTGCGGTTCAACAGGTTCGGCGAAGGGGGCAAGGCGGTCGATTCACGGCCGGTCGAAGGTGCTTGCGACGCTGCGGGGTGGACCTTCGAGGTCCGCTTGCCGCTTGCGTGGTTCCCCGGCTGGCAGCAGGCGGGCTTGCGGATCGGTCTGGGCATGGGGGGCCGGCACACCGCGGCGGAGGGCCGGGCGGTGTATTTCGTGGGCTCTTCGCTTTCGGCGGCGGAAGTGGGCCCGTGCCAGGGCGGGGCATTTCAAGTGCGGTTCGGCGCCGCGGATAAAGCGGTGCGCGTGCAAGTGGCCTTGCCGGAAGGCGCGGTAACGTGGGACTTGGCGCCGGGCCAGTCGCGGGATCTTCGGGTGCCGGCCGAGCAAGGCCCCATCGGTCCCCAGGCCACGGTCCGATTCGAGGACGACTCGGGCGAAAGCTACGTGCTCCACCTGTTCCGCTATGATCCGCTGGGGCGAACCCTTGTGCTGGCCCGGGACCTGGCCCAGCGACTGGCCGAGCGGGGTATCGACGTTTCGGCCGAGCGGGCCGAGCTTCTGGCGCTGGCCGACCGCCACGCAGCGCTGCTGGCGGGGCCGATGGACTTGCCTGCCGAGCGTGAGGCGTTCTTCCAGGCCCGCCGGCTGAAGCGGCGATTGTTGTTCCGCGATCCCGATCTGGTGCCGCTGGAAAGCATCCTTTTTGTCAAGCGGCACGCCTACGAGCCGTCGCACAACTACAGCGTGCTCTTGGATGCCCCATGGCGTCCCGGAGGGGGCATTTACCGGCTGGATATCCCCTGGCAGGACGGCCGGCTGCAGGTGGCGCAGGCGAGGCTGGTGGAGCTGTTCCGATCGGGGGGCGGTATTGCCCGCGACCCGATGGCCACGTTCGAGGCCGACCGCATCTACTTCGCCTACCGGAAGTCGCAGGATGACTATTTCCGCATCATGCGCATGAAGCCCGACGGCAGCCAGTTGGAGCAGCTTACGCACGGGCCGTTCCACGATTACTGGCCTTGCCCCTTGCCCGATGGCGGCCTGGCGTTCATCTCGACCCGCTGCAAGGCCCGCTATTTGTGCTGGCGCCCGCAGGCCGCGGTGCTGTTCCGCATGAATCCCGATGGGACGGGCATCCGGCCGCTGTCGTTCGCCAACCTGAGCGAGTGGGCCCCTTCGGTAACGCGCGATGGGCGGATCATCTGGACGCGATCCGAGTACATCGACAAAGGGGCCGACTTCAGCCACACGCTGTGGACCATCCGCCCGGACGGCACGATGCCGGAGTTGGTCTTCGGCAACACGATCATTCAGCCGAACGGCTATGCCAACGGGCGCGAGGTACCCGGCACCAGCGAGATTTGCTGCACACTGATTTCGCACTTCGGGGACCTGAACGGGCCGATCGCCCTGGTCGATATCCACCAAGGCCGGTTCAATCCCAAAGCCATCCGGAGCCTCACGCCCGAGGTGCCCTGGCCGGGCATGTGGCCGGATTCCGAATGTTTCCGCGACCCGGTGCCGATCGCGCGGGACTACGTGCTGTGTTCGCACGCCCCGCGGCGGCAGTTCGGGCTGTATGTGATCGATCGCTACGGCAACCGCGAGGTGCTGTACCAGGACCTGGCAATCGGGGCGATGTGCCCGACGCCGCTGCGCCCGGTGCCGCGGCCGCCTGTGCTCCGGCAGGAAACGCCGCCGGCCGAGAACCCCTGGGGCCACTTCGTCCTGGCCGACGTGTACCGCGGCATCGAGCCTGCGGTGCCCCGCGGCTCGATCAAGTTCCTCCGCGTGGTGGAAGAGGTGCGCTCGCACCTGGAGCGGCTGCCCAACGGCGAGTATCGCAAGGACCACGAGCCGTTCTTGCGGTTTTACGCCTCGCCGGTGGACGTGGTCAGCGGCCCGTACGGATGGCCCTCCTATGTGGCCAAGGCCCCGTGGGGATTGGTGCGGGTGGAAGAGGACGGTTCGGCGAGTTTTCTGGCGCCGGCGGGCAAGACCCTGTACTTCCAGGCCCTGGACGAGAACCTCAACGAGGTGCAGCGGATGCGGTCGGTGGTACAGGTGCAGCCGGGAGAGCAGCGGAGTTGCATCGGCTGCCACGAGGACCGGCGCCATGCGCCGCCGGGCCGGCCGGTGCTGGCCTTGCGCCGGCCGCCCCAAACCCCCGAGCCCCCACCGTGGGGCGTCGGGCCT
>JBBIQF010000661.1:0-3083 GCA_037442445.1 Planctomycetaceae bacterium | reverse complement strand
AACCGCTGGCGTTCTTGCTGGCAGCGCCGGCGGATTTCCAACTGGTAGGTGCTTTTGAGATGGTCGGCCGCCGGTTGGTGGTCAAACGGTTCGATGGCCCCGGGCGGGGCGGGGTGCGGCGCGAGGTCCAAAAGCACGTCGGCCGGCACCACCTCGAATCGCCCGGCCTCCTCCCGCACCGCGACCAGTTCGGCATAAAGTTGCACCTGGCGGCCCCGGCTGTCCTGGCCCTTGATCGTGATCTCGAAGAAATGCAGCCGGTACGGGCCGGCAGCCTGGGGATCGATGAACAGCGCCGCCCCGCCCACCACGCCGGCAAGCGCCTCATTGAGCTTTTCATCGACCGCGGCGTACAGGGGATGGCCGGGACCCAAGAGCACCGCGTCGAGGTGCTGGTCCTGCTCCAGCGTCTCTTTGTGGAAGGTGATCTTGCGGTACTCGGACTCGGCTTTCCCCACCCGCTCGACGCACAAAAGCCGCTCGGAACGCAGTTCGGCGGGTACGTATTCGACGCGCCACAGGCCGTCGGCCCGCGGCTGCACCCGCAGTCCCACCCGCCGGGCCGCCTCGATGAATTGCCGCTCCACATACTTGGGCATCAGCCGCCCCTCCTCGACCTCCAGGTTCCGCCGCTGGAACGCCGAGAAGTCCACATGGGCCCGCGCCAAGGCAATGCCGGTCGCCTCTTCGTACTGGCGAAGCCGCTCCGGATCGATGCGGTCGATCTGGTCGAGATAATCGTCCAGGCGCCGCGGGTCCAACGCCGCCTCCCGGAGCATGTCCGGCAGATTCACGTCGTTGAGCGAGAGAATCTCGCCGATCACGTCGAACACCCGGCCCCCCAGCGACGCCTTCATCGCTTCCAGTTTCTCCAACAGCCGCTGGAGGATACGCCCCTCGACAACCACCTCGCCCGCCTCCCCGGCCGTGGCCACGAAGTTGAACACGTAGCAGTCGTCGCGCTGCCCGATGCGGTGGATACGCCCCAGCCGCTGCTCCAGTCGCGTGGGGTTCCACGGCATGTCGTAGTTGATCATCAGGTGGCAGAACTGGAGGTTGATCCCCTCGCCCGCCGCCTCCGTCGCCACGCAGATCTGGGCCTGGGTACGGAACTGCTCCTGGGCCCGCTTGCGCTCGTGCGGATTCATCCCGCCGTGGATCTCGCAGGTCGTATAGCCCCACTTCTCCAAGTGCTGGCGCACGTAGTGGAGCGTGTCGCGGTGCTCGGTGAACACCAGCAGCTTGCCTCGCCCGTCTTTCAGCTCAGCGAACTGAGCCCGCTGGAGGCAGCGCTTGAGGGCCGTGAGCTTCGAATCGCTTGCCGCCTCCCGCACCTGGCCGGCCTGCTCGACCAGGTCTTTGAGCGCCGCGATCTCCATGCGGAGCTGATCGAGTTCCTGGGCGGCCGTGAACTCGTCCACCAGGCAATCCCGCGCCGCCTCGTCCAGATCGTCCTCCTCCTGCTCCACATCGGAAAGCCGGCCCTGGAGCAAGGCCAGCTTGCGGCTCCGCTGGGCAGGGGAAAGGCTCTCCAGTTCCTCCAACAGGCTCCGCTGCTTTTCCAGGCGCCGCTTGAGCGACTCGTGGATGGCGCAGGCCGACGAGGCCAGCCGCCGCTGCAGCACCGTCCGGGCCAGGGCCGCCGAGCTCCGCCGCTGCCCCTGCTGTTGCGGGATGAATTGGTTGATGTAAGCGGTGACCGACTTGTACAGCGCGAACTCGTCGGCGTTGAGAGTAAACGGCACGGTGACCGCATGCCGGTCAGGAAACAGCCGCTGGCCGTCCATGTCCTTGAGGTCTTCCTTCAGCCGCCGCAGCGCCCAGGGACAATCCGCCCCCAACCGGAAAACCGCCTTGCGCACCGCTGCCGCCTCTTGCCCCAGGCGGTGCGGCTCCGGGAACAGGTCCGGATCGATCAAACGCAAAAAATGCGCAAACTTGTCCTCGTCGCCATGGTGCGGCGTCGCCGTGAGCAGCAGCAGGCTGTCGCACTGCGCCGCCAGCTTCGAGGCCAATTCGTACCGCTTGGTGGTGTCCACCCGCGGTTCTCGCCCAGCGCCGCCGCTGCGCGTGCGGGCGGAACACTTGTGCGCCTCGTCGATGATCACCAGGTCCCACCGCTGCTGCCAGATGCGCTCCCGAACCTCCGGTTGCTTGGCATAGTCGATCGACGCAATGACCTGGTTGCTCCGCTGCCAGGGGTTCGAAAGCTGCTGCTGGTCCACCGCCGCGGAAATGATGTCGAACGTCTCCCCGAACCACCGCTGCATCTCGTCCTGCCACTGGATGGTCAAAGGCGCAGGGCACAGGATCAATACCCGCTCGATCGCTTCCCGCAGTTTCAGCTCTTTGAGCAATAGCCCCGCCATAATGGTCTTCCCCGCCCCAGGATCGTCGGCCAGCAGGAACCGCAGGCAAGGCTGGGGAAGCATCCGCTGGTACACCGCCTCGATCTGGTGCGGCAGCGTGCGGATGCCGGAGAGGCTGACGGCAAACTGCGGGTCGTGCGCATAGGCCAGCCGAATGCGCGCCGACTCGACGAGAAGCTGAAGGTCGGCCGCGTCCACCACCTTCAGGGCAGGCCCCCGCTCTTCATCCGTGCCCAGACAGGAAGCCTCGTCCTCCGATAGGACCACTTCCTCAAGCGTGCCGTCCGAAAGACGCACCCGGCACTCCCACCCCTGGCCGATCGGGCGCACGGACTCCAGCAGCACCGGCTCGGCAAAATGCCCAGGCAAGTCGATCCGCTGCCCGATGGGAAAACGTCGATGCAGCATGCCGCCCCCGCCTCACACTCGCTTCGATGACCAACCCCACCTGGGTGGGCGCCGCGCGCCTGTTTACAGAACAGTCCGAACGAACGCCATTCTAGCCGCGCCTCCCGGCGGGCACCAGGGGCCCCGCAGCCCTCGCGGGGCGATCCGCCGTTCGGAGGAAGGCCAGGCGGAACCTTCACGGCGGTAGTGTCGGGCAGCGGCAGCGGCTGGGGGACCGGTTCGGGCTGGGGCAGCGGTTCGGCCTCAGCCAACGGCACCGACACCCGCTCGGCCTCGGCCACAGGGTCGGCCGACTCGTTCTACCAT